>JAGNRX010000005.1 GCA_017988355.1 Bacteroidales bacterium
AATAATCTTTCAACACTGTCACCATCGTTTTGATAGTTCTTTGCTGCATTTATTCCTCCTTGAGCTGAAATTGAGTGAGCTCTTCGTGGAGAATCTGATATGCAAAATATCTTAACATTAAAACCCAAAGCCCCTAATGAAGCAGCAGCTGATGAACCTGCCAAGCCTGTTCCTACAACAATAACATCTAGTTTTCTTTTGTTTGCAGGATTAACTAACTTTTGACTTGACTTATATTTAGTCCACTTTTCCGATAGCTGACCTTCTGGTATTTTGGAATCAAGTGTGCTCATATCTTATTATTTTTATTTTTATTTTTAAATTTAAATCTTGTTTTGCTTTAATTGTTTTCAGTTACTAAAGCATAAACATAAGCCAAAGTGGAATAACTGCAAAACCTAATGGTATTAATACAGCATAAGCTAATGCAACCACATCTACAATAGGAGTGTATTTCTTGTGATTAAATCCAAGAGTTTGAGCTAGTGAACCGAGTGCATGGAAGAGGTGGAAACCTAATACAATAAACACTATCAAGTAAATAATAGAATATGCTTTATTTGCAAAAAGTTCTAAACTCATATTATAGAAGTCAGGCTCATAATGTTTGAAGTCATCTCCACAATAAAGTTTAACCTCATCCTTAGTTAGGTTAACCAAGTTCTTTCTGTTTTTATCCAATTTATCCATAGAAACTTGTGAGAAAGCCTGATATTGAGCCATAACAGATGCTTGTTCTTTTTCATTTAGCTCTCCGTTTTGAAGTTTCATCGCTTTTTCTTGGAAATGCTTATCCACTTGTTCTATTTCTGCGGAATATTTCCCTTCGACTAAATCAAACTTAACGAAGTAGAAATTGATGAAGTGAATAACTAAGAAACAAGCAATAACACCACCTGTCCAAATCATGTAACGAGACATAAATGGAGTTTTGGTTTTAGTTGCTACTTTGTAGCGAACAGGTCGAGCCAAGAAGTTTTCGATAGTAAGTAGTATTGCAATGATTATGTGGAATAACACAGATGATAGAAGTACTATTTCAAATACTTTCACAATGTAGTTTGTACCCATGAAATGACTTGCATTTCGATACCACTCTCCACCATCTTCTCTCAATAGGCATAAGTTAATACCTAAATGGACTGGCAAAAACAGCAGAAGGAATAATCCAAAAGCTGCAAGTGCAATCTTTTTTGTTATGGAGGCAAATTTTATTAGTTTCATAGACTTTTTGCGTTTTATTTTTATCAATAATATTTATTTCTCTAATAATAATGTAGGTTGCAAAGTTAATCATAATATTTCAATTGTCAAATTCACAAGACTAAAATTGAAATAATAAATTCAAATCTTTCTTTTATGATTAATATGCTTTTTTTATCCATACAAAGCCAATAATCAAGGCTTTTATCTAATGCAAATATAGTGAAAGTATAATATAAAACAATAGTTTTCTAAGTCTTTGTTTTAATTTTTTCTTTCTTTGATTCAGGAAATTCTTTCAGCGTATTAATTTTCTATCTCTGCGTTTCATTTTCATAGAGTTTAATCCTCTATAAATTATTTCAAATAATGAAGGCTAGTATTCATCATTTGCAAGATGTATTTCTTCAATAATTTTGCTCACATCTTCATTAACAGTATTTAAACTCTTTTTGCAATCTTGAATTAAACCGAGGGCTATTTTTATCTTCTCTGTCATTTCATCAATTGCTATATCACCCTTTTCCAAATCCTTTACTATATGGGTAAGTTCTTCAAATTTCTGAGTATAGGTTTCTGTTTTCATATCGTGTTTGTTGTTTCTATATCCTCAACTCTTGATATTATTTTTCCATCTGCAAAGAGGGTTATTAGTGTTTCTCCTTTTTCAGCATCAGAAGCTGTTTTTACTATTTTATTATCAATATATGATATTGAATATCCTCTTTTCAATAAGTTTTTTGGATCTAAGATTTCAAGTATTTGCTGAAAATGATTTAGAGTTTGATTTTCTCTTTCAATTCTTTTTGATGCACTATTAAATATCTTTTGCTTAATGTCTTTGAGAGTCTGATCAAATGTTCTAAAGCTGGAGATAATATAATCTGCTAAGTCAGTTGGGGTTATTGCAGTTTTGTTTGAAACCATTTCAGAGACAGTTTCATTTGTTGAATGCCCAATTCCTGTTAGGATGGGTAAGGGGAAAACTGCTATCCTTTTAACTAAATCATAATTATTATAGCAAGCAAGTCCTATGTCGCCTCCACCTCCTCTGATAATTAGGACGCAATCGAAATGATTCTTCACAATCTCAATCGTATCTAAGGCCATAATCATACTTTCTACTGCATTATCACCCTGGAGCAAGGATGGGAAGAGATGGGTAAAGATTTTGTAATGAGGCTCTTCCTTTTTAATTATGTTCATGAAATCCGAATAGCCTTTACTTGTCTCAACAGATATAATTGCTATTCTTTTTGGTAGAATTGGCATTTGAAGCTTTCTATTTTTATCCCAAATCCCTTCTTCTTTTATTTTTTTAATTGTTTCTTGACGCTCCTTTTCAAGCTCTCCAAGAGTGAAGAGAGGGTCAATATCTAAAATTCTTAGGCTTAGTCCATAGAGAGCATCAAAAGAAATCCTGCAATGTAATAGGGCTGTAATTCCTTCTTTTATTGGATCTTTGGTTATTGAAATGAATTTATTATTAATTCTATTATAGTCGTCTTTCCAAATTAAGGCTCTGGTTTGAGCTACTATTTTGTTCTCAACCTTTTCAACTAAATCGGGATAAGAATGTCCAGAATGAATATAGTGGTTGAGCTTCATGATTTCTGCCTTAACCCAAAAGCTTGAAGTGTAGCGGTTGAGCAAAGTTTTCTGAATACTTGAAAGAGTTTCAAGAAGGGTAAAGTACTTTATTGGATTATTTTCTTCTTCTTCCATAGCTAAAACTTTTTACGCCATTCAATCAAGTGTTTTTTGTAGCTTTTGTAAAAGGGTTTAAACCATTTATCATTCTTGAATTTATCATCAACAATATTACTTTCTCTTATTTTATCGGAACGTTTAACAAGGTCAAGTGACATCATCATTCCTATTTTCTTTTGTGCATCTTTTGTTTGTTTACTCTTATAGCCTAAGTCTTTCAATGCACCTAAGGCTTCAAGCGAACTAAAATAGAGCCTGTATTTAATTACCTCTTCAATGCTTTTGATTATTAGGTCGTCATTACCAATATTAACTAAAACTGTTCTTAGAGGTTGATGCTCTACACTCATTTCCCAAAGTGCGTTTTCTGTCCAAAATTCTTCTAAAGCAGCATAGTCTTTTATAAAGCCTAATGTGTCGCCAATATCGAGCTTTTGCATCACACCTTGCTTCATGCCAACATATTCCAATGGTTTTTCAATCTGTCTTTTCAAAAGTCTAACCTTTTGTTTGTCTAATCTACACTCAAAAGAGCCTTTAACTTGCATTGCAGTGTTAATAAGTTGGTCAGCTTTATAGAAATCGTTCCTCCTTATACAATCAAGAATATTATAAACAAAACCATCTACTTCGTCTTGTTTCTTTTCACAAACTTTCTTATCGATAACCCTTAAATAGCTATTCATTATATTAACTATCGTAGGGTCGTTTTCCATTTTATAGGTAGTGATTAGATCGTTTGTTTTAGCAACTAAACTATCTGCCTTACGAACCTCTCCTTGGAAAATTGCATACTCAGCTGCCGACATTCTTCTTGCAGTTATTTCTCTAATAGCGGAGGTGTACATCTTATCAACTTCTTTTTTTTCGGCATCAATTTTTGCAAGTCTATTGGCTGATTCCAAAACTTCTAATGCCTTCTCATAGTTGTTAACAGTCATAAATGTTCTGCTTTCAAAGAACTTATCGTCTATTTCTTTTCTTAGGTTTTTTGTTTTGGTTTGTTCAACAGCTAAGGATTTCTCAGGTAAAGGGTTGTCGGAGGATGGGATATATTGTTTTTCAATTTCCTTAACCTTTGCTTCTGCATCCGATAGGCTATCCTTGATGAATTTAGCATATTGTTCAGTGTAGCCTTGAACAGGGCTTGCTTTTTCAAGTGAGTCAAGCTTTTGGTCTGTTGGAGTAGTTGTCCCTATAATTTGAGCAAGTAGCCTAAGCATTTCAGCTTCATATTCACCACCAACTAATGCCAGCAATTCTTTTGTTTTCCTAATAAGGTCGTGTTTAGCTTCGTTATTTTTTGCTGTGTTTAGATCTTTTATTTGAGAAATATAAGAGTTAACAATTGTTCTTACAAGATTGTCGAAGCTTGTTGTGTCAGTTATTGATTGTCGGTTTCTTTGGAAGTAATCGTAGGTGTTTTGGACAAAATCAGCGGCAACGTCTGCCCTTCCAATATTTATAGCTTTATTAGTAACCTCAATATGGTCTTTATAAATTCCAGACCTACATCTGTCCAGATTTGCTTTAACAAATGCCTTATTACAAATTCCATATAAATCTACGTCACAGTAGGAGTTAAGTTCAGTTAGTATATCAACAGCATAGGCATACTTACCTTGATTTATTAGAGATATTGATTTTAGTAGGTTTTTATCGTAAGCAAATGCTATTAAGTTTTGACACAGCTGGGTTTCCTCCTTGTCAGGATTCATGGTTGAAAGGATGTTAGTAAGCTTATTAGTTGTTAAGACTATTTTCCCACTATCTAGAGTTATTTTTGCCAGCTCGTAGTTTGCCATAACATTTTTAGGGTCAGCTTGTACTGCTTTATTTAGAAATTCAGTTGCCTTTTCTTTATTGTTATTTGAAATTGCTCCTATGGCTTTCCTATAATACCAGTTTCCAATCCTTGGTTCCAAGAATTCTATCATTTCTGTATTTTGCTTAACCAGAGTTTTTAGTTCGAATAGTTTTGCATAGATTTGATTGTCGGTTTTATGTATTTCATACTTTTCAAGAGTTTTGTTAGCTGTTTGAAGTTGATAGGTGTAAACAGGTATCATATCGAGATTTTCAGAAGATATCTGAGACAGAATTTCTATTTGTTTATGTATATCAGATAGAATATCATTTCTCTGTGAATCGGATAAGACTTGAGATATCGATATTAAAGGTATTGAGAAGAAAAGTATGACAATAAAAAAACGCTTTAGCATAGTATTATTTTATATTTTTAGAGTTGATGCTTTATTTTGTTTGAGGGATTATGATTCTTGCTGATGTTTTTGGATTAGCAATTGTATCGCATCCATTCACACATCCTCCTGGACAAGACATAACTTCAATAAAATTCCCTGGACATTCTCCAGTTTTTGCATATTGTTTCAGCTGGCGAATGTTCGCTTTATTCAGTCCGTCAATAATAATTTCATTAACTATAGATGCATCTGTAAGGGTTTGTTTAACTGAGTCAACAACTCCTGCAATCATTGCAAAACCTCTTCCGTGACCAAAAATACTTGGATCAAATTCAGTAGGTTCACAATTGTCGATATCTATTTCTGCTGCATTGAAAAGAGCTTCAAGTTCTTCGTAAGTTATTACATAGTCAACTTCTTCTGTTCTAAATGCTTCACTTCTTTTCCCAACACAAGGGCTTAAGAAAACTGTAATAGCATCTGGGTTTGCTTCTTTAACCAGTTTTGCAGTGTAAACCATTGGAGAAAGCGTGGTTGAAACATAAGGCACTATTTCAGGAATATGTTTATAAACTAAGTTCATCCAAGAAGGGCAGCAAGATGTTGTCATAAATGGAGCTCCTTCATGTAGTCTTTCAAGCAGTTCTTCTCTTTCGTGTTCTGTTGTTACGTTTGCTCCTTTTGCAACTTCAACAACATCATCAAATCCTAATTTTTTAATTGCAGTCAGAACTTTCCTATAATCGCTTTTGAATTGTCCTCCAAGTGAAGGTGCAGCCAATGCAACAACTTTACCTCCTTTAAGAATATGCTTGAAAACATCAACCATAAAGGTCTTTTCCATAATTGCACCAAATGGACAAGCTACCATACATTTACCACAGTAAATACATTTATCTGGGTCAATATGCTCTATTCCATTTTCATCTTTTGATATTGCATTAACAGGACAAGATTCCTCGCAAGGAACAGGTTGAAAAATGATTGCATGGAAAGGACAAGCTTGCAGACACAGTCCACAATTAATACATTTTGAAGGATCAATTATCGCTTGGGTCTCTCCAATTTTTATTGCATCTTTCTTACAAGCATATATACATGGTCTTGCAACACAAGTTCTGCAAAGGTTGGTTACTACATAACTACTTTTTACACAAGATGAACAAGCCTCATCAACAACTGTCATCATTACATCAGAAGTCTCATTTCTCTCAATTGCTTTTACTGCATATTCAGAAATTGGGGTTAACTCATCTGTTTCATCATATATATTATATCCTAAAAGAGCCATAAGTTTATATCTTATAACTGCTCTTTCTTTGTGAATACAACAACGAGTCTTGACTGCTTCCCTTGGTCTCATTTCCACAGGAATTCTATCAATCTTTTCTATAACTTTATCTTCTATTATCAGTTTTGATAATCTTTGTATTATCTCACGACGAATCTCTACCGCATTATTAATTGCCATAGTAATCTAATTTTTTTGTTAATGATAAAAAAGTTTACCTCTCTATTCCTAGCTGGGAATATATCTCATTTAGTAGTTTGTCTTCCGTACATTCTGTAATTAAAACATCTCCTACTTTTGCATAAGGTGGTTTTGATGTCTCCTTTTCTTCATCACAACCAAGGCATGCAGAGCCAACAAAGACAACCTTATCCTTTATTGCTTCAGGAAGATTATCTTTTATTTTTATTAGGTCAGAACCTCCTGTAATGTAGCAGTATGTTCCCACACATATTCTTATATTTAACATATTTAATTTGGTATTAAGGGTTGGTATTATATAAATTTTAATTTAACTGTCTTCATATATTTCTCCTCTAATAGAGAGGCAAGTTTTTTAACTACATTTCTTCTAATTTCGAGTTCAACAGGAAGTGTAGGGTCTTGATGAGCAATGTTTATCTTTGTCCCAGCAACAATATCAATAATGTCTGCATCTAAAATCATTCTATACATATCCCAATGGGGTCCCTTTTGGTCTAAGTTTTTTGGTATATCATCTTCCAAAATCGAAGCAAGTGAACCTAATGTGATAATCCCTTCAGTAACTAAATCAATCCCTTCCATTTTTGAAGAAGGAGGTAGATCAGCAATAACATTATTTAAATCAATAATAATTTCAAGATTAAGTTCTCTTGATACAATTTTTGAGGTTGTTCCTCCACAAACAATCTTTTTACCTTTATAATCCCTAATTATTTCAGCAAGGTATTTGTCTTTTGCTTCGGTGAAAGGAGGTCCGGTACAAATTAATAGTCTTCTAGGTTCTCTAACATAAAAAACTACACAGCTTGTATCATCTTTTGGCTTGAGAATATCATTGAGGTCGGCTTGTTTAACAATTTTCCGTGAAAGTTCACGAGCAGATATATCTATATTTTCTTTTATAGTATTAATAATAAATTCATTTACCCCATCACCCCATCCAAAAGGCATATTCATATTCCCTATTCCCGATTGAGTTACTCCATCGGAGAAGAAAACTAATCTATCTTCTTTTTGAAGTAATATGTTGGAAAGTTTAATAGTTCTGGTATCTGAATTTGTACTTGATAGTTTAGATTCAATTATTAAATTCTCTGATGGAATTTGAATGATTTTGTTGTCTCTAACTAATAATAATGATGGATTATCATATTCAACAATCTTCCCATTCCCATCAGATTCAACGTCAACAATGGTAAAAGTTGAATAGCTAATATTCCTAACACTGTCAACAGGAAGGGTGTCCATAATTGTTTTTGCAGTTCTGGTTATTGGCTCTCTTCTTATTCTAAAGTTTAGTGCCATCGATGCTGTCATTGTTGAAAGAACATTTGCCTTTACTCCAGAGCCAAGCCCGTCTGACATAACTGCAATTGTTCTATTCTCCTTTATTGATTTATGCATTAATACACTATCCCCACAAACAATATTCCCATATTTGTTGTGTTGAAAAGAACCCACTTCTATAAAGAGTTTGTTAGTATTTTGCAACATATTTTTGCTTAATTTTTTGAACCTTTTGGTTCTTTTTCAGAGTGTGATTCAAGAATTGAGTTTAACATTGATTCAGTAAATGAAGCATTCTCTCCAAGAAGAAAAGCAATTTGCTGAACTACTTTCATGTTTTCCATAATTACTTCTTTAGTCCTATTAAGGACTAAATCTTCCCTTACCTGAGGAGAGTGAAGGTTTTGAATTAATCCACAAACAAGGGTATGGTTTTGAATAGATAAAATTGAAACATTATAGTAACTTTCACCATCTCTAATGTCTTGTTCAACAAGATCAACTCCTGTTTGAAGAACCTGAGCAAATAGTTTATGGAATGAAACAAGCTTAGTAAAGTCTGCATTCCTTAGACCTGGATTTGCTTCATAAATTTGCTTAACCTCATCTCCTAATAGTTCAGCAAAGTTTTGATTAGCATCAACAACCTTCATTTTATCGTTAACGATAACAATTCCTGATGGCATCTTTTTTAGGAGAATATTTGTTTTATCTTGTGCCATTCTTCGCATATATGATATACACATATCTGCTTCTGCTTTTCCAGATAATAATGCTTTTGCAAAGTCCCTACAATTATCATATCCACATCCACTACAGTTAAGTTCGTCTGCTTCGCTCTTTTTATTTACCCAAGATAGGGCTTCATAAATTTGTTGTAGTGAATATTCTTCTTTTTCAACTTTAGGGATGAAGTCGTAGCTTGTTGAAATATCTATTGATTCTAGTGTTTTTTCAGTTTCCTTATCTCTTTCATTCACCTTAACCTTTTCCAAAACATTAAGTCTTTTTGAAGCAGAGGATTTAGAGTTTGTTGTTCCAGGACCCTTAATACAACCAGCATCGCAAGTCATAATTTCTATAAATGTTTTACATGTTGGATCTATACTCTCAAAGTCATCAAAGATATCCATTAGGTTTTGAACCCCTGAAAAGGTCATATATCTAATTGGCACTTTTTTTGTTGAGTTGTGATTAATTCTATCAACATCAGAGCTTATTGAATCAATCATACAGGTTAACATGCCTCCGTCTATTGGATATAGATTTCCTTTATTGGCCTTCATTGGAATAAAATCATCCTCTGGGGTTGGGGTCATAAATTCAGGAAAAATACCCATCGATTGGAATAGTGTATTTATGTCTTTGAATGTAAGAACATAGTCGATAAGCCCAGGGAACTGGTCAACCTCTTCTTTTTTTGCAATACAAGGTCCAACAAAAAGCACCTTACAATCAGGATATACTGTTTTTAGGAATTTAGCATGAGCAACCATTGGAGAATAAACTGGTGCAATTGATTTTGAATATTGAGGGTAGTATTTTTTAATAAGTAGTATAGCCGAAGGACAACAAGATGAAAGATAAACTCCATTTTCTTGTTTTTCCAACCAAAGTTTTGTGTCCACTGCTACCTTTTCTGCACCAAGAGCGGTTTCTGAAACACCATAAAATCCAGCTTCTTTATATGCTGCAATTATTTTATTAATGTCTTCGTTATTATAGTCACTCAAATAACTTGGGGCAAGAGAAACTATTATTTTCTCATTTTGAAGAGCTTGAATTACTTTAGGAATATCATCTCTAATCTTTTTTGCATTTGCTGGACATACTTGTGTACACTTCCCACAATAAATACATAATTCTGGGATTACGGATGCAGAATTATCTTCCAGTTTAATTGCTTTAACTGGACAATACTTCACACATTTATAACAATCCTGACAATTGTTTTTCTCTGTATAAATTGCTGATGATTTATTCATTACTCAACTCTAAGCTCCTTATCTAATATTTCAATTAACTTCGTCTGTGTTACTTCTTTATATGTTGTATTGTCAATAGTTAGAACGGGTCCTTCTTGACATTGCTCGGAACATAATTGTCCCTTAAAGTTAACATTGGCTTCTAAACCTTTATTTTTGATGTACTCTTGTATTATTTCAAGGTTTTTGTTATTGCCTCTTGAAAAGCAAGAACTGCCTAAACATATTGTTATTTCTTTCTTTTTCATTTTTTAATCTGCGATAAGTTTTTTATATCTTGTTCTTTTAGGAGTAACATCCCCTAATCGTTTTTTCTTATTATCTTCGTATTCAGAATATGAGCCCTCAAAGAAATATGCTTCAGAATTACCCTCAAAAGCAAGTATATGAGTTGCGATTCTATCTAAGAACCATCTATCGTGAGATATAACAACAGCACATCCTGCAAAGTTTTCTAAACCTTCTTCTAAGGCTCTAAGAGTATTAATGTCAATATCGTTGGTTGGCTCATCTAAAAGTAGTACGTTTGCTTCAGATTTAAGAGTTAGAGCTAAATGTAGTCTATTTCTTTCTCCACCAGATAGAACGCCTGTTTTCTTGTTTTGGTCTACTCCAGAGAAATTAAAACGAGATACATAAGCTCTTGAATTAATAAGTCTTCCACCCATTTGAATTTGCTCATTACCTTCTGAAATAACTTCCCAAACAGATTTTTCAGGATCTATGCTTGAGTGCTGCTGATCAACATAACCTAACTTAACCGTTTCTCCGATTTCAAAACTTCCTGAATCAGCCTCTTGAAGCTGCATAATCATTCTAAATAATGTTGTTTTTCCAGCTCCGTTTGGTCCAATAACTCCAACAATCCCTGCGGGAGGTAGAGCAAAGCTAAGGCCTTCAAACAAAATCTTATCTCCAAATGCTTTACTTACTTCATTAAAATTAATAACATTAGATCCTAAACGAGGTCCGTTAGGAATAAATATCTCAAGTTTATCCTCTTTCTCTTTTGTATCTTGTGACATCATTTGGTCATATGCATTCAAACGAGCTTTCCCTTTTGCATGACGAGCCTTAGGGCTCATCTTAACCCATTCTAATTCTCTTTCAAGAGTTTTTTTCCTCTTTGACTCTGTCTTTTCTTCATTTTCCATCCTCTTAGTTTTTTGTTCTAACCAAGAAGAATAGTTACCCTCCCAAGGAATTCCTTCGCCTCTATCAAGTTCTAAGATCCAACCAGCAACATTATCTAAGAAATACCTATCGTGGGTTACAGCAATAACAGTACCTTTATATTGATGAAGGTGTTGCTCTAACCAATCAATTGACTCTGCATCTAAATGGTTAGTTGGCTCATCTAAAAGAAGAATATCTGGCTCTTGAAGAAGTAAACGGCAAAGTGCTATTCTACGACGTTCTCCTCCTGAAAGGTTTTTCACAAGTGCATCTTCCTCTGGACAACGAAGAGCATCCATTGCCCTTTCAAGCTTATTGTCAAGATTCCATGCATCGTGATGCTCCATAAGTTCCATAACCTCTCCTTGACGATCCATAAGTTTTGTCATTTCGTCATCTGACATAGGTTCTGAGAACTTATTATTTATTTCATCGTATTCCTTTATTATATCAGCAACCTCTTTAACTCCTTCCATAACAATTTCTTTAACTGTTTTGGTTTCGTCAAGATGAGGTTCTTGTTCCAAGTATCCAACACTATAACCAGGAGAGAAGTGGACTTCTCCTTGGTGAGATTTGTCTAGTCCTGCAATAATTTTTAATAGGGTTGATTTTCCTGAACCATTTAACCCAATAATACCAATCTTTGCTCCGTAATAGAAAGAAAGATAAATATCTTTTAAAACTTGTTTGCTTGGTGGGAATAGCTTTCCTACTCCAACCATTGAGAATATTATTTTTTTATCGTCTTGTGCCATTTTATTGTTTGTTACTTAGTTTAATGTCTTTAATGTTTAATTGTAGAGATGTTTTACCATTCCATTCGTTTTCATCAATATGAAAAGCTATATCAAAGTCTTCTCCGTGGCGGATTTCTTCATAATAATTACTTAAGCCAAATCCAATACATGAAAAGGGGAGATGGCGAATATCGAGATGAATAACAGAAAGCTTTAAGTGTTTTTGTCCAACAGGACGTGCATTTCCAGTGTCAACAAGTTTATTTGACTGGAAGGTTGGTATAGTATTTTCTGGACCAAAAGGAGCAAATTGTTTTAATACTCTATTTAGTTTTGGAGTAATTGTGCTTAGTTTAATTGAATCATCAATTTCTATTTCAGGAGAAGACTGATCTTCGCTGATTTTTTCTTCTACCTTTTGCTTAAATAGTCTAATAAATTCTTCAAGATTTTCTTCTTTCAACGATAAGCCTGCTGCAAATTTATGACCTCCAAAATGCTCTAATAGATGAGAACATGATTCAATTGCAGAATAAATATCAAAGTTTTTAACCGAGCGTGCTGAACCAGTAATTAATCCATTTGACTTTGTGAAAACTATTGTTGGTCTATAAAACTGCTCAATCAAACGAGAGGCAACTATTCCAACAACTCCTTTATTCCAGTCATCTTTATAAGCAACAGTTGCTTTACTTGTTTCTAAATCTTTAGAATTTCTAATCATTTCAATAGCCTCTTCTGTTGCTTGATTATCAAATTCTTTTCTTGTATCGTTGTTGTTGTTTATTTTTTTAGCAATTTCTTCTGCCTCTTCAAGCTTCTTACAAATTAATAGCTCAACAGAACTCTTACCAGTATCAATTCTACCCGCTGCATTTATTCTTGGACAAATTAAGAAAACAAGATCTGAAAGATTAAGTTCTTTATTGAAATATAATTTATTAGTGAAAGTGTCAATAACATGAACAACTTTGCTATATTTTAAGATAGCCTCTAAACCTGGACGAGGTTGGTGATTAATTACCCTAAGTCCATAGAATGCCAAAATCCTATTCTCTCCCGTTATCGGAACAATGTCGGCTGCAATTGCAATTGCAACTAAGTCTAAATAAGGAATTAAGGTTTCAAAAGGTTTGTTACGTTTAATGTTTAGTGCGTGAATTAACTTGAAGCCAATTCCACAACCAGATAACTCTTTATAAGGATAGGTTGAGTCTATTCGTTTAGGATTTAAAATAGCACAAGCTTTTGGAAGTTCATCATCTGGAAGGTGGTGGTCGGCAATAATGAAATCGATACCTCTTTCTAGAGAATAAGCAACTTGTTCAATAGCCTTAATTCCACAATCTAAGCAGATAATTAATTTAAATCCATTCTCAAAAGCCCAATCAATAGCCTTATAAGAAACTCCATAACCTTCATCGTAACGGTCTGGGATATAGAAATCAACCTCAGGGTAAAAGAGTTCTAAATATGAGTAAACTAAAGCAACAGCTGAAGTGCCATCAACATCATAATCTCCATAAACAAGGATTTTCTCTCCTCCTTTAATTGCAAACATAATCCTTTCAATTGCCTCGTCCATATCATTAAGCATGAAAGGGTCATGTAAATCTTTTATGTTTGGTCTGAAAAACTTTTTTGCATCATCATAATTGTTGATACCACGTTGAACAAGAAGATTCGCAATTATTTTATAAACCTCAAAATCTTCTGGACGAGTGCAAGTTTTGTCCACCTGAAGATCTTGAGCAAGTTTTTCAACTAAGCTCTTATCTCCGTATTGTTTTAAAACCCAACGCTTTTCCATAATCACACATCCAATCTTTATTCCAAATAAATAGTTTACAAAGGTATAACAATTAACTTGAAATAAGAAATAAAAGAGTAAAAACAAGACTGAAATATAGTAGCCAGCAATAAAGACCAAAGTAAATAATGTTAGAGGAAAATCAATTTAAATATAAGAGATTTCAAAAAAGACTGTTAAAAAAACTCAATTAATTATTTTCGGTAGTATATTTGCAAAAATATAATTGTAAAAGATATGACAAGGTTAAGTGTGAATATTAATAAAATTGCAACTATTCGCAATGCAAGAGGAGGGAATAATCCTGATGTTTTAAAAGTTGCTTTGGATTGTGAACGTTTTGGAGCAGAGGGAATAACTGTTCATCCTCGTCCTGATGAAAGACATATTAGATATTCAGATGCCAGAGAGTTAAAGCCACTTCTTAAAACGGAATTTAATATTGAAGGAAATCCAACAGAAGATTTTATTCGTTTGGTTGAAGAAGTTAGACCCCATCAAGTAACATTAGTTCCAGATGCTCACAATGTACTAACTTCCAATGCAGGTTGGAATACAGTTAAGTATGAAGATATTTTAAAAGATATTATTGCTCGCTTAAAAGAAGTTTGCAGGGTATCTGTTTTTGTTGATCCAGAGCAAGAAATGGTTGCAGGAGCTAAAAGATGTGGAGCAGACAGGGTTGAACTTTATACTGAAAGCTATGCAAGTTTGTATTTGGCGGACAGAGAAAAAGCAATCGAGCCTTTTCTTAAAGCAGCAAAAGAAGCAGAATATCAAGGCTTAGGACTTAATGCAGGTCACGACTTAGACCTTATAAACTTAGAGTATTTCCATAAAAGTATACCAAACTTATTGGAGGTTTCTATCGGTCACGCCCTAATTTGTGATGCCTTATACTATGGACTTGAAAACACAATACAGCTATACAAACGTTGTTTAAAATAATCTTAGGATAAGAAAATATGGAATATATTGAACTTCTTTCTCCTGCTAAGAACTTAGAAATAGGGAAAGCTGCCATTGAAATGGGTGCTGACTCTGTCTATATTGGAGCAGATAGCTTTGGAGCAAGACTTGCAGCAGGCAACAGCTTAGAGGATATTGAAGAACTAGTCAATTATGCTCATATTTTTAATGCTAAGGTCTATGTAACTGTAAATACAATTCTATTTGATAATGAATTAAAACAAGTAGAAGAGCTAATTCATAATCTATATAATATTGGAGTTGATGCTTTGATTATTCAAGATATGGGGATTTTGGAGATGAACCTTCCTCCCATAACCTTGCATGGTAGCACTCAAATGAACAATATATCAAAAGAAAAGATAGACTTCCTCCATAAGATAGGAATAAAAAGAGTTGTCTTGCCAAGAGAATTATCAATTGAAGAAATAAAAGAAATTCATGATGCAGTTCCAGAAATGGAGATAGAAAGTTTTGTTCATGGTGCCTTATGTAATGGACTAAGTGGTCAATGTTATCTAAGCTATGAAATAACCAAACGTTCTGGCAATAGAGGGGAATGTTCTCAGCCTTGCCGCTCACGTTACGATTTAATAAATGCAAAAGGGAAAACATTAGTTAAAAACAAACACTTACTATCGGCAAAAGACTTAAACGTATCAGGGTATATACCTCAAATGATTGGAGCAGGTGTAAGAAGTTTTAAGATAGAGGGACGTTTGAAAGACTT
>JAGNRX010000100.1 GCA_017988355.1 Bacteroidales bacterium
TTTAATTATAGATAGAATGAGACATTATATTATTCCAATTTTTATTCCTGAGCTTGCATGTCCAAATAGGTGTATTTATTGCAATCAAAGATATATTTCAGGACAAATAAACCAGCCAGAGAAAGAAGAGATAATAGAAAAGATAAACTCACATCTATCAACATTTAAATCTCCATGCCAGGTTGAATTAGCATTCTTTGGCGGTAGCTTCACAGGAATTGAACCTCAAAAGCAGATAGAGTATTTAGAAATCATACAACCCTATATCAAATCAGGTGAAATAGAAAGTATTCGCCTATCTACTCGCCCCGACTATATAAATGAAAGCATTCTACAAACCCTAAAAGACTATAATGTTAAGACAATTGAATTAGGAGCCCAGTCTCTTTGTCAAGATGTCCTTGATTATGCTCAAAGAGGTCATAGGGTAGAGGATGTTGAAAATGCTTCAAAACTAATTATAGATAAGGGCTTTGATTTAGGCTTGCAAATGATGATAGGCTTGCCTAAAGACAGTATTGAAAAGAGCATAATCAGTGCAGAAAAGATAGTATCCTTAGGTGCAAAATCAACAAGGATATATCCAACCCTTGTTATTGAAAACACCGAATTAGCAAATCTATATAGAAAAGGTGAATATACTCCATTAGGTTTAGAGGATGCAGTAATTTGGGTTGCTAAGATATACAAGATATTCTATAATAATAATGTAAAAATCCTTAGAGTTGGACTCCACCCTTCAGAAAGTTTGATAAATAAAACAGAACTACTAGCAGGTGCATTCCATGTTTCTTTTAGGGAGCTTGTCTTAACTCAAATATGGAAAGAAGAATTAGATCAAATACCGAAAGATAAGACTAAGCATCTCACAATAACAACAAACCCAAAGAGTAAGAATCATGCAATAGGCAATAATGGTAGAAACAGAACTTCTCTTCAAGCTCAATTCAGATTTGTTTCTTATCAAGAAGACCCAGTTCTTAAAGAATTTGAATTTAATTATACTCTAAGCGATTAAAACTATCATCTAAGTTTCTAAATCTACCATCTAATTATTTAAAGCAAAGAATAAATTATTTGAAACAAAGCTTTATTTTTCTAATCCTTTGTTTTATTTTCATAAGGTGCCACCTTACAACCAGTAACCTGCCACCTTACTCGAGTAACCTGCCACCTTACTTATAGTAACCTGCCACCTTACTCAATTAAAGCTTTGTTTTATAATTCTAAAGCTTTGATTTACAATTTTCTTATGGTAAATTAAAAACTACATTTAGTCCATTGATTAAATAAGATGAAATATTGTCGCAGTTTGTTTGGTCAGACTTGCCAAAATCTATTATATTCGTATAATCCCTTTGTGTTTTTATATCCTTATAGTTTAGTTTTATATTGCCTGAAACTAACCAAAAGCAATTTCTATTAAATGCAAAATATTCTAATCCCTCATTTGTAGAGCCAACCATTTCGGAATTCCACTGCCAGTTATTATTCTTTTTGTCCGATGCTGTGCCTCCACTTAATAATGTATTATAGGTCTTGTCATCTTGATAGTCTGGAGTGTCAAATCCACTACGATAATAGGTGTATCTCTTACTTGATAATTTAATATCTCCTAACGGTGTTGAGAAGTGAGCGGAGTCGGTTACTATGTATTGGGTTGGATAAATAGTATTATCAAAGCTGTTTTTCCTTCCCTCGTTCTTTATTATTAATCTTAGGTTGGAATTGCAGGCTGAAACAAAAACCTGATTTTCTACATTAGTATGATTTGGTGTATGTGTTGCCATATAATAGTTTTGCACATCTGCATCAATCAAAGAAAGGGAATCCTTCCAATGAGATGAAACCCTAGCAACTATTTTTCCAGAGCGATATCTATTATCATATCCTTGCGTGGTATCGGTGCCGAAATCAAGGGTTAAAATCATTGGATAAGGGCTTATTTGACTTGGATTCTCTTTTTCTTTTGTAATAATTGGATAAGAAATGCCATTATTGTATAATACTTGATCGTCATCAATTGCTAGTTGAATAAGGTGGGTGATATTGGAAATTGCCATTTCTGAGGCTGAAACCCCTTCTTGAATCATAAATATATCTTTAGAAGAATAGGTGCCTGGCTTATTAGTAAGAGGTTCTTCTTCCTTGCAAGAAAAAACGAATACTAGTAGGGAAAGGATTAATAATAATGATGACTTTTTCATAAATCTTAATTTTTATTGGGTCTAATAGGATACAAAATTAATATTTTTCCTCAAATATTTGGTAGTTAGAAGAAAATTTCGGAATTTTGCACTCCGTTTAAAAAAGAATATCTAATAAAAAATATAAATAGCCATGTCTAAGATTTGTGAAATAACAGGAAAAAAGGTAATGTCAGGACATAAAGTTTCTCACTCTAATATAAAGACTAAGAGAAAGTTTTATCCAAATCTTCAAACTAAGAAGTTCTTTGTACCAGAAGAAAACATGTGGATAACTTTAAAGGTTACTGCTGCAGGGATGAGAACAATTAACAAAAAAGGCGTAATGGCTTGCTTAGAAAATTCAATTGAAAAAGGAATTCTTAAGTTCTAATTTTATCAGTTTCTAATTTTCAAGATGCTGTCCTCAACATTTATTTGAAGACAGCATTTTTAATTTAAAAACATTTGAACAATGAGTTATTCATTTGATTTTAACAGAAGGGTCGAGTATGTGGAAACCGACAAGATGGGTGTTTTGCATAATAGTATATACTTTTGGTGTTTCGAGAAAGGGCGTACCGAAACCCTACGTCACTTAGGTGTTTCATATAAAGAAATGGAAGACAGAGGTGTTATGATGCCACTTGTTGAGCAGTACTGCAAATATCATTCACCTTCCTACTACGATGACATAATAACCATAAGGACTGTTATTGAAAAACTGCCATTAGTTCGCTTTTGTTTCAAATATATCATCTTTAGAAAAGAAGAAGATGGAAAAGAAACTCTTTTAGCAGAGGGTAGCAATATGCTTGCTTTTATTGACTCTGAATCGCGTCGCCCTATGCGTTGCCCACAGTGGATAAGTGAATTATTACAAGAAAAGTTGGGTAATTGAGAATTAAGTTGTAAGTTTGCAAACTCAAAAAAATATTTAATAATTTAAAAGAAAGAGGTAGTTATTATGATTGTAGTTCCTATTAAAGAAGGTGAAAACATTGAAAGAGCTCTTAAGAAATTGAAGAGAAAGTTTGAAAAGACAGGTGTAGTGAAAGAATTACGCCGAAGAAAGCAATTTGATAAACCTTCTGTAGTAGAAAGAGAACGTAGGCTGAAGGCAATTTATATTCAAAAGCTTCAACAAGACGCTTTGAATCAATAAGCTATCGTTCAATCATAAATAAAAAGGTCTGGAAACTTGTTTCCAGACCTTTTTTATTGTATATTTGATACATGAAATTTGATAATTATATTAATTATTTACTAACAGAAAAGCATTATTCAAAGCATACAATAACTGCTTATAGTATAGATTTAAAGCAATTTGAAGATTTCATTCTAAAGGTTTTTGAAAAAGAAGAAGCAAAAGATGTTTCTCATCTAATGATTAGAGATTGGATTATTCACCTAAGCGAAAACAATATTTCAAATCGTTCCATAAACCGAAAGATAATTGCACTTAGATCTTATTTTAGGTTCTTAGTAAAGACTGAGGAGCTAGAAACCAATCCCCTGCTTAAAATCCTTCCAGTTAAAACCTCAACCAGAACTCCTGTTTTTCTTATGGAGGAAGATATGAACCGTATTATCAATATGGAATACGAGAAAGACTTTGAAGGAATAAGGAATAAGTTAGTTATTGAACTCCTTTACGCAACAGGTATGAGGAAGTCAGAAATCCTTAACTTAGAAGAAAAAGACTTTGATTACGAAAAGCAAGAGATAAGGATATTTGGTAAAAGAAGGAAAGAGAGAATAGTACCAATACATAAACAAATAATTGATTTACTAAAAGACTACTTAGAACAAAAACAGATTATAGGAGAAGGAGAGAAAACTCTATTAGTTAGTAAAAAGAATATTCCACTTTCAATAGACCAATTGAATAAAATAGTTAGGCAGTCTCTCTCATCCTCTCAGGTAGAAAGGAAATCGCCTCATGTTTTGCGACATACTTTTGCAACTCACCTATTAAATGAAGGGGCAGACATAATGAATGTTAAAGACTTACTAGGACACCAGTCATTAGAAGCAACACAAATTTACACTCACAATACTATTGAGAAGCTAAAAAGCGTTTATAAGAAAACACACCCAAGAGGGGAATAATAATAAATGAATTAGGCAAACAAGTTTTGCAAAAATAAATAAATTAAAAAGGAGGTTTATATGAACATTACCATTAACGCAGTACAGTTTAGTTTAGCTGAAGAATTAGAACAATTCATCAATGAGAAAGTATCTAAACTTGAAAAACTTGTTCCCGAAGCAATGGGTGCAGAAGTAGCTCTTAAGGTTACTAAGCCATCTTCAGCAAATAACAAAGTAGCAGATATTAGAATTCTGGTTAAGGGATATGATTTGTTTGTTTCAAAACAAGGTGATAGTTTTGAGGAATGCATCTCTGAATGTATTGACGCCCTAAAAGTTCAGATAGAGAAACACAAAGATAAAAAATAGATATCTTTTCAAACAAAGATAGTCCCATATTTCGATATGGGGCTTTTTTATTGTTTGATTTTAAAAGAAAAACAAATAAAATATATGGAAGCATTACTCAAGAGTTTAGGGATAGATAAGAATGAAAACCCCCAAATAAAGATAGATTTAATCCACAAATACATTAACCTAAGACTAATGGCTCTTAACCTCCCTTCTGTTGAAGAAACAGAAAAGGATGAAATAAACGAAGAGTTTATAGAAATCATTAAAGGATTAATTGCAAACTACAAGAAAAGAGAAGAATTCTTTGCAACTGGATTATGTCCGGCTGATGAAAGAATTCAAACATTCCTTAATTCATACTTTAAAGGAGTTGAAGGCGTAGAGGATATTAAAATCCCAAACAATACTTTCTCTTTAGATAGTTATGGAGTGGCAAGAGAATTGTCCCTACCAAGCAAAGAAGCTAAGTATGTTTCAGATTACATATCCTCATATAGAGTTAAAC
>JAGNRX010000101.1 GCA_017988355.1 Bacteroidales bacterium
CATAGATTGAAAGGAGTATAGTCCCAGTTTTCTTTATATGTGGGCTTAGTTTGTCTTTCGATGGTCCTGCAACTTCGGCAGAAAATAATGACATAGCACCAGCTCCAATAAAAGGGATAAAAGAAATAACCAAAACAACAATACCAATTCCTCCTATCCAATTGGTTAGAGCCCTCCAAAACAATGTTCCTTTAGGTATTGATTCCACGTCTGCAATAACTGATGCTCCTGTTGTGGTGAAGCCCGACATGGTTTCAAAGAAAGAATCGGTAAATGAGAGGTAGCCTCCAAAATAATAGGGGAGAGACCCGAAAAAAGTCATCAATGCCCATATAAGTCCAACCACAAGAAAACCAAGTCGTCTATCTATAGTTATTACAGGACTTTTCAGAAGAGGAACTCTAAGAACGAATCCTACACTAAAAGTTATTATGCTGCAAGTAAGAAGGGTTTTGATATCATTTCCGTTGTAAAAAAGTGCAACAAGAAAGCTAGAAAACATAAAGCCTGCCTCAACCATAAGAAGCATTCCTATGACTCTGCTTGCTGTTACAAATCTACTTTTAAACATTGTTTTGAAATTTTAAGGATTGCAAAGGTAGATAAAAAATCAATTCCGACTAATAAAAAATAATACGCTGTAATAATTTATTGAATCAAAGGAATAATTTACTGAATCAAAGAACTAATTCCGTGAATCAAAGAAAGAATTTACTGAATCAAAGAAAGAATCTTGTGAATCAAAGAAAGGATTTCTTATAGGTGGAATGCTGGTTTTGGTTTCTTGTCATGGAATAGGTAACCAACTTTTATGCTTGAGGTATAGGTCATCCTATTTCCTCCACCATACAACATACCTATTGCATTAAATTCTCCAAATTCATCATCTTTTAAGTTTGAAAAACTATATCCAATTCCAAAGCACCAATCAATTAGGAAACGATTTGAAAATACCCATTGTTTTCCTGCCACTACCATTAGGTTTATAGAAGCCATGTTTTTTTCAATAGTGTTATTTTCATCTATAATTTGACCATAATCATTATAAGTAACGTCCCATTGATCAATTTTAGCATTTATTAATGACATCTTAATTCTTGGCATTACGTAGCTTCCCTTTAGTATATGAGCATATTTCAAATTCCTTACATAGTAGTCAGGTGAACGGTAGAAACGATATCCTCCAGAGATTGCGAGTCCTGTTGCTTCGTATAGGAAGTTTTGATATCCTAGTCCAATTATTGCAAGTCCTGCTGTCCAGCTTTGTTCTGGCTTAATGCTTCTTTCATAATCAAATTCCATAAATCCAATAATAGGAGAGGTGAAGTTAAATTTTATTGCGTTATTGGTATTATCTTGGTAGTTATTCTTGCCAAACATTGAGTGTTCTATGTTTAGTATCTCTCCATTTGCAAACTTAATGTACTCAATATTGTTCTTATCTATGGTAAATCGTCTTTCCTGACCTCCCAAATCAGCAGAATAAGAGACTAATTCTTCCCCGATTTCTATGATTTTACAAGATATTTCTGCCTTAGGATTTTTTCTAACTATTAGATCTTGAGCCGATAAGCTTAGGAAAGAAAACATTATTATGCTTATAAAGATTAGCTTTTTCATATTGGAATTATTATTTAATATTGAGCAAAGATAAATATAAATTTGAATTCTCAAGATTTTTTCAATTAATTAATCGTTTTCAATTGAAATTATATTCTCAACACTAAACAAAAATGGCTCTTTACATTCTTCTTTTCTTAGTTTGCAATCACTCATTCTGCACTCTGAGCAATATTTTTGGTCACATGAATCGCTGTGAACAGTGAAGTAGAGTTCGAGATTCTCTCTTTGAAGTGCTTCTTTGAGTTTGTCGGTAACCTTATGACCCTCTTGAATGGTGTAGAAGCAAGGCAGGGTTATGTCGCAGTCTATATGAAGGGAGTTTCCGTAGCGAACAGCTCTTAGGTTGTGAATATTTATCCAATCCTCTTGTTTATTCTGATCAATACTCTTTGCAATGATTTTTAGTTCGTCTTCATCATTTTCATCAACAAGGTTAGATATTGTCTTACTTAGTATTCTTAGTCCTGTAATGATAATAATTGAGCCATAAACTAAGGCAAGAATGCTATCTATTATTATAAGCCCAGTGATTTTGATAAGGATTAATCCAACAAGTAGTCCTATTGTGGAATAGGTGTCCGATTGTAGGTGTTTCCCTCCTGCAACTAAGGCTACGGATGAGGTTTTCTTACCTTTTCTTATGCTCCAAGCTCCAAGTAGGAAGTTCATCCCTCCTGCAAATGCAACAACGACCATCCCTATTTCAAGTTCTGGAAGTTCGGTGGGTTGGTTAGAAAACCTTTTTATGGCTTCAAAAATAATTAATCCACCTGCAAGTATTATGAGAGAGCCTTCAATGGATGCTGAAATAAGTTCCATTTTCCCATGACCAAAGGGATGTTTTTCGTCTCTTGGTTTGGCTGCCCAGCGAAGCGACACAAGGCTTATAACTCCTGCAACAACATTAACAATGCTTTCCATTGCATCAGAGTAAACCCCAACTGAATTTGTTATGAAATAGGCAATGAACTTAGCAATTAAAAGAAGTGCTGATATGCCTACGATTAGTCTTTGAAACTTCCAATTAATCATAAATTAGGTTTTATATAATAAAAAAAAAGAGCCTTCCTGGGAAAACTCTTTTTCTAAAAATACTAAAAATAATATCTTATAAACTTTCTAATCTTGAGATATATTTATCAATTTCTCTTGCTTCCATTGATGTTGGATAGTCTGATTTTATTTTCTTGTAAGTTGTTAAAGCCTTTTTGTTGTCTTTTTTCATTTCATAAGCTAATCCTAATTTGAAAAGAACAAATGGAGTTGTCATCTCGTTAGGAGAAGAAACAGCTTTTTCGTAGTTTTTGATTGCATCATCAACTTTGTTAAGTTCAAGGTAGCAGTCTCCCATCATCGCATTTGCTTGATTTGATAAGAAAACGTCTTTTGAAGAGAATTTTTTCAAGTGATTTATTGCTTTTTGAAACTCTCCTTTTGAAAGATAAGCACTTCCAGCATAGAAATTAGCTAGTTTACCACTCTTTGTGCTACTGTATTTATCAGCAATTGCAATAAATCCCATGTATTTTCCATCTCCATTAAGAGCTTTGTCCATATCTTCATTCTTAAAGAATTGTTCAGCTGCAAACATTTCGGATGATGCTGTCTCTTGACGTGGTTCTGCAATTAGTTTTTGATAAGCGAAAAATCCTCCAATTAATAATAGAATTGCAATGATTACAATTAGGATTATCTTTTGGTTTTTCTCGATGAATTGTTCTGATCTTGAAATTGCATCAACAACAGCAAGGTTCTTAGGTTTTTGTTCTGTACTCATAATATACTTATGCTATATTTTAATTTAGAGTGCAAAGATACATTTTTCTTTAAAAATACGAAGTAATCTTGTCTTTTTTTAAAAACTTTTTAGAATATTTACTATTTTATTTGCAAAACCAGATTTTAAATTGTAGTTTTGTTGCTTAAAATATATAGTTTAGTATGGGTATTAGTACAAAATTCATGGGGTATAATATCAAAAGCCCTATAGTTGTTGGAAGTTGTGGTTTGACTTCAAATATTGAAACCTTAAAGAAAATAGAACAAGCAGGTGCAGGTGCCGTTATTCTTAAATCTCTGTTTGAGGAGCAAATTACACAAGAAATGAATGTTAATGTTAAGGTTTATAGCGCTAATTTTAGCGGTTATCCTGAGGCATATAACTACATAGAAGAACACACAAAAGGAGAGGTTATTGCTAAGTATATAAAATTGATTAAGGATGCTAAAGCTAATTTGTCAATTCCTGTTATTGCAAGCATTAATTGTATAACTGCTTCTGAATGGTTGCCTTTTGTTAAGATGGTTGAGGACGCAGGTGCTGATGGAATTGAACTTAATATGTTTATTCTTCCTTCTGACATCAGTATTTCTCATGAAGATGTTGAAAGATTTTATGAAGACATTGTTCATATTATTAAAAGAGCAACCACTTTGCCTATCTCTCTTAAAATATCTTATTATTTTTCTTCTCTAACCAGATTTGCTCAAAAGATATCTTGGCTCGGCATAGCTAACTTAAATATTTTTAATCGATTCTATGAATCTGATATCAATATTGACACTTTTGAAACCGTTCCAGTCAACATTAAAAGTAGTCATGACGAACTTTATAACACAATTAGATGGACAGCAATCATTTCTCCCGAAGTAAGATGTAGTCTAACCGCAGGAAATGGCGTTCATAAAGCAGATGATATTATTAAATTACTCCTTGCAGGAGCCAATACGGTTCAAATTGTTTCAGTTTTATATGATGAGGGTTTAAACTTTATTGTTGAAGCCAATAACAAGTTGCAGGATTGGATGAAGGAAAAGAACTTTTCTTCTATTAATGATTTTAGAGGTAAGATGGCAGTTAAAAAGAATAAAGATGCTTCGGCATTCTACAGGGTTCAGTTTATGAAATATTATTCAGGAATTGAATAGGGGTCAACTTTAACTTAATTATATATATTGATATAACTTGTCGCAAGACGAATTACTAATTAAAAACAAACTTAAATTATGGAAAATCAAAACAAACCTGTAAGTTTTTTCCGTTTTGAAGATTTGAGAATCTATCACAAGTCTTTAGATTATTTTAACTGGATTATTGAACAATCTAAATCAATTAGTCTTGTTGAGCACAAATTAGTTGTTGATTCACTAATAAAATCTGCTATGGGAGTTTCTGTAAATATTGCAGAAGGTTCCTCACGTCACAAACTTCAATTTGTAACATTCCTAAAAGATTCTAAAACTGCTGTAAGAGAATGTGCAGTTTTGTCTTCAATGGCTCTTGCATGTGGTGCTTTCTCTGAAGAACAATACGAACAGTCTAAAGAAACTTTGATTGAAATGACAAAAATGCTTGGAGCAATGATTGTTTCTCTTCAAAAAAGTACCCCTCGCGACCCTTCAGATTTGAAAACAGATTTTAATTCCTCCAAAGAAATAGACTTTGAATATTAGAAAGCT
>JAGNRX010000102.1 GCA_017988355.1 Bacteroidales bacterium
AAAAAAAGAAAAATGGGAAAAGATAAATTAAGACGTTTTGCAGAGAATGAAACCTTCCATAATATGTTCTTTGAGGAGTATTTGGAACTAAAACAAAGGGGAGGCTTTAATCTGAAAGGAAGATGGAGGCAAGAGTTTTTCAAGAACGATAATCCAATTGTTTTGGAGCTTGGATGCGGAAAAGGGGAATACACTGTTGGACTGGCTGAAAAGTATGTGGACAAAAACTTTATAGGCATTGACATAAAAGGCTCAAGGATGTGGAGGGGTTGTAAGACTTCCAATGAAAATGGGATGAAGAATGTTGCTTTTATACGTGCGCAAATCCAAATTCTTGAGATGTATTTTGCAGAGGATGAGGTGGATGAGATTTGGATTACCTTTCCAGACCCTCAGCTAAAGAAGCCTAACAAAAGACTAACCTCTAATAGGTTTTTGGAAAGATATAGAAAGATTTTGAAAAAGGGGGCAATAGTTCATTTGAAAACCGATTCTAAGGAGCTTTATGACTTCACTATGGACGAGGTGCTTATACCTAATAATATGAAAGTATTGTTTAATTCGGACAACCTTTATAATTCAGGCTTCAATGATGATGTTATTGATATTAAAACCTTCTATGAGAATATTTATTTAAGCCAATCCAAACCTATAACATACATTAAGTTTGAAGTTTAGACTATAATAAAGCAACAAAAATAAGTTTATAACGTTATAAAACCTACAATTAATAATTATTATAAGAGAATAAGAATAATAACTAATCAAAAAAATAAAACGATGAGAAAATTAATTTTGGCTTTAATGCTATCTATTGTTTGCTTAGGAGCAAATGCACAAACCCCTGAAGAGGCTGAAAAAACTAACAAGTGGATTGATACCTACCAACAGCTTAATGAGGCAAAGGATTGGAGTGGTATGGTTGCTAAGGCAGGACTATGTAAGCAAGAAATACCAGAATGGGAATATGTTTATTACTATTCAGGCATTGCAAACTATAACCTAAAACAATATGATAATGCTATTATGAATTTCTCTATCTTTATTGATAAAAATCAAACCGAAGCAGGTGCTTATTTGCTTAGGGGACATTCATATTCTGAAAAGAAAGACATAACAAAAGCAATTGCAGACTATGATTCTTACTTAGCAGTTAACCCTAACGATATTCCAACAATGTTATCAAAAGCAAATGCTTACCTTAATGTTAATGACCTAAACTCTTATGTTAAAGAACTTGGAATGATTATTGAAAAGGATGCAAATAACGTAACCTTATTGGAAAATAGAGCAAATGCAAATGCTAATTTAACCAATTGGGATGCAACAATTGCTGACTATAATAAATTAATTTCAATTGATCCAACAAAGGTTGACTACTATAATAACCGTGCTTATGCAAACTATTCTTTAAAAACTCCTGAAGCTTACACCCTTGCAATTGCTGACTATAATAAAGTGGTTGAATTGGGTGCCGCAACTGAAAACACTTATATTATGTTAACAGCTTTAAATGGTGCAATCAAAGATGTTAAAGCTGAGATTAAGGCTTGGGATAAATTAGTAGAGCTTCAACCAACAAATATGGATAATGTTTATCGTCGTGGTGCTGCAAAATATAATGCTGCTGACTATAAGGGAGCAATTGCTGACTTTGATATTGTTATTAAAGCAGACCCAAAACATATAAATGCTCTAAAGCGTCGTGCAACTTCAAAAACGAAAATAAAAGATACTGTAGGAGCTCAGGCTGATGCTAAACTTATTAAAGAACTTGAAGGAAAATAGATAGGTATTTAAGAAATACAACTAATATAATTAAATGCAATAGGCCATAAAAGGTTTATTGCATTTTTTTTATTTCCCTTCCGACAATAGGATCTTGTTCTTAGAGAGGGCAAAGCTTAGAACAATAATAATAAGACCTGTAATGATAAGTATTGAATCGATTGAAATAAGGTCAGCAATAGGTCCAAAGACAATCATTCCAAGAGGAACCATCGATGTTCCAATCATTGCTAATATTCCAAAGACCCTGCCAAGATATTCTTCTTCGACTTTCTCTTGTATTAGGACGGTTGAGGTTGTGTGAAAGAGAGGAACCGCAATTCCCATTAAGATAATCACTGTGCAGTAGAACCAAAAGAATATAGTGAATCCAAGTAAGAAGGTTGTGAGTCCTGTTATTGAAAAAGCAAAAGCCATAAGATTTATCTTGTTCTTAAAGACTTTGAAAAATCCAACAATCAATCCTCCCAACATCATTCCAATTGAGAATGCTATTTCAATGGCTGTTAGTCGCCAAACTTCTGTCCCATAGTTTCTAACAACTTGCAGAGGAGTTAAGAATGAAACTGGAGCGATAAGGAAGTAGAAAAATATGCAGAAGAATATGAAATTCTTAATATATCTATGGGTTCTTATATAATTTATCCCTTCTTTCATATCTTGGACGTAAGATTTAGTTTGTTTGCCTAAGGCTTTTGCATGTGTTGGTGCTTTTATGAAGAACATAAAAACAAGAACAGCAAAAAGGGCAGTGAAAACATCGATAAGGAATATTGCTTCAAGGCTTGCAAAGTTTAGAAGGAAGGCTGCGAGCATTGGGGAGAGTAACATAACAATAGAATTTATGCTGCTATTTATTCCGTTAACTTTTGTCAGCTTTTCTTTTGGAACAAACTGAGGAATAATGGCACTAACGGCTGGGGATTGAATGCCTGAACCAATTGAACGCATTGCCATAACAATAAATAATAGCCAAATATAATTGTGACCAAACATAAACAAGATAGCCATTACAAGGGTTGCAAGGGCAATAAAGGAGTCTGCAAGAATAATTATATACTTCCTATTATACCTATCTGCCCACACTCCTGCAAATGGAGATAGGAAGAAAGCAGGAAGAAAACCACAGATTATCGATATTGTCATCATCAATCCTGATTTTGTTTCCAGAGTTATATACCACATTATTGCATATTGGACTAAGGAGGAACCAAAAGAAGATATGGTTTGGCTTCCAAGAAATAAAATAACATTCTTAATCCAATTTTTAGGCATATTGTTTATTTTTCTAAGTTTGAACCTGCAAAAATAGAACAATAATATTAATTAATAGGTATGCCTTAGTGTTATTTTGATTTATAGCCTTATTGTTAAGCAGATATTGATTTTTATAATCTAAAGATTAGGTTATATCTTAATTTCTTTATAATTTTGCATTCTAAATTTTGATAAATAACTTAATACTAAATATAATGAATAACGATAAACTATTTTCTGAATTCCCTCCTGTTTCTACTCAGAAGTGGGAAGAAGTGATAATGGCTGACCTTAAAGGAGCTGATTATACAAAGAAATTAGTGTGGAAAACATTAGACGGCTTTGATGTAAAACCATACTATAGAGCAGAAGACCTTAAAGACCTTAACTTACACCCTTCAACTAAAGAAACAAATAATTGGGATATACGCCAAGATGTTTTCGAGGCTGATATTAAAACTGCAAATGCAATTGCTCTTGAAGGAATTAAAAGAGGAGTAAACTCTATTGGTTTTGATGCTGTAAATGTTGAAACAGATAAGGATTTAGAATTGCTTTTATCAGGAATTGATATAACAAAGGTTAAGATTAACTTCCTAATGGCTAAGTGCTTTTTTGAATTAACTAAGAAATTTGTAGCCTTTGTTAAGTCTAAGTCTATTGATAAAAATTTAGTTTTAGGTTCTCTAAACTTCGACCCTTATGTTAATGCTCTTTACACTGGCAAACTATGTTGTCCAGAAAAACATATAGCAGAAAAAGGTGCTGAACTAATGAACTTAGTTAAAGAAAACATTCCTAATTTTGATGTTGTAACCATTAATGGAAATCTTTTCAATAATGCAGGTGCTTCAATTGTTCAAGAATTAGCTTATACAATTTCAGCAGCTAACGAATATCTTTTTGCACTAACAGATAATGGTATTGCCGCTCATTCAGTTGGATACAGAACTGTTTTCTCTTTTGCAACAGGTAGCAACTACTTTATGGAAATTGCTAAAATACGTGCTGCAAGAATTCTTTGGAAAAAGATAATGCAAGAGTATAATCCTAAATGCGACTCAGCTTATGATGTATTTGTTGCAACTCAAAGTTCATTCTACAATAAGTCAATCTACGACCCATACGTTAATATGCTAAGAACAACAACAGAATCAATGTCTGCTGCAATTGCTGGAGCTGATTCTATTTCTGTTTATCCATTTGATTCAACCTATAAAGAATCTGATGAGTTCTCTCGCCGTATTGCAAACAACCAACAAATAATATTAAAAGAAGAATCTTATTTAGATAAGGTTGTTGACCCATCAGCAGGAAGTTACTTTATTGAAAACCTAACTCATTCAATTGCTTCTCATGCTTGGGATATATTTAAGGCAATTGAGGCTAAGGGAGGATTCCTTGCTGCAATTAAATCAGGATATATTCAAGATGAGATTGAAAAGACAGTTGCAATTCGTCAAAAAGAAGTTGCAACTCGTAAGACATCAATTCTTGGAACTAACCAATATCCTAACCTAAATGAGAAAATGGCTGATAGCGTTACTTCAACATGTAATAGCTATGAAAACCCTTCAAACGAAATTAGACCTCTAACTTGGAATCGTGCAAGTGAAGCTTTTGAAGATTTGAGAATGGCAGTTGAAAAATCTGCTCACACTCCAAAGGTATTCCTTCTAACATACGGGAATCTTGCAATGCGTAAGGCAAGAGCAAGTTTTGCAACAGGTTTATTTGGAGTTGCAGGATATGAAATAATAGATAATCTTGGCTTTGATACTCCAGAAATGGGAGCAGAGGCAGCTCTTAAATCAAAGGCTGATATAGTTGTTCTTTGTTCTTCAGATGATGAGTATGCTGTCTTAGTTGAGAAAGCTCTTCCTATACTTAAAACAAAGATTAACAATCTCGTTGTTGCTGGTTATCCAGAGGCTCAAATAGAAAGCTTTAAATCGCAAGGAGTAACAGATTTCATCCATGTTAAGACTAATGTTTTAGAT
>JAGNRX010000103.1 GCA_017988355.1 Bacteroidales bacterium
AATTACATGAGAATATTATTTTATTATTCCTATTGAGCGTTGTATAAAGCTATTTAGGGCTTCTCCTTTTAAGAGTCCTTGGCTTAGTAGTGCTAGGTCTTTTAGTTGGGAAAGTACTTGCGTTTGCTTTTCTTGGTCTGTTTCGTTTAGGACTTCGCTCATTAGTGGGTGATTGGTGTTTACTACTAAGTTATAAGTCTCTGGCATCTCTCCATAGAATGACGCCATTCCTCCACCACCCATCTCACTCATTTCCTTCATCCTTCGCATAAATTCATTTTGAGTTATTGTTAGTGGGCTGTCTGTTTCGTTTAGACTTTCCATTACAATGGTGAACTTTTGTTTGTCAACCTGTGCTTCAACTAAGGTTTTTAGGCTTTCAATTTGCTTTTCATCAAGCTTAGATGGTATAACCTCGTCCTTTGGTATTAGTTTATCTATAACATCACTATCAATACGAACAAATCTTGAGTCTTTTATCTTTTGTTCCATTAGGTTTACTAAGTGGTTGTCTAAGATTCCATCCATAAGAAGTACATCGTAGCCTTTGTCTTTTGCTGCTTGTATGTATGGGTATTGTGCGTCTATATTGTTTGTGTATAGATAGACTTGCTTATTGTCTTTATCGGTTTGGTTTGCTTTGATTTTCTTTGTGTAGTCTTCAATTGAATAGAACTCATTCTCTATTGACTTAAAGAGGAATATCTTTTCTGCTCTTTGGTAGAACTTTTCGTCTGATAGCATTCCGTACTCAATAAATACTTTAATATCATCCCATTTTGCATTATACTCTTCTCTGTTGTTTTTATACATCTCGTCAAGCTTATCTGCTACTTTCTTAGTTATATGTGATGATATCTTCTTCACGTTTGAGTCAGATTGTAGATAGGAACGAGATACATTTAGAGGGATGTCTGGGGAGTCAAGAACGCCACGAAGTAGCATCATATATTCTGGAACAACTCCTTCAACGCTATCGGTTACGAAGACTTGGTTGCAATAAAGTTGTATCTTATCTTTTGCTGGGTCAATATTCTTTTTAATCTTTGGGAAATATAGTATTCCTGTTAGGTTGAATGGGTAGTCAACATTTAGGTGAATTTGGAAAAGAGGCTCGTCGAAGTTCATTGGATAAAGCTCACGGTAGAAGTTTAGATAGTCTTCATCCTTTAGGTCTGCAGGTTTTTTCTTCCAAAGAGGTTCTGTATTATTAATTATTCTTGGCTTAGTCTTTTGAACTCTTTTTGGCTCTCCCTTATCGTCTTTTTCTGTTTCTGAGTCTTCCCAATATTCTTCATCACCAAAGCGAATTGGAATTGGCATAAACTTACAGTACTTTCCTAAGATTTCTAGTATTTTTCCTTCTTCTAAGAACTGCTTATTCTCATCATCAATATGCATAATGATTTCTGTTCCTCGGTCGGTCTTATCTGATGCATCAAGGGTGTATTCTGTGTCGCCATCACACCACCAACGAACTCCAGGAGCATCGGTAAAGGATTTTGACTTAAACTCAACTTCCTTACTAACCATAAAAGATGAGTAGAAGCCAAGTCCGAAATGTCCTATAAGCTGGTTTTGTTCAAGCTCTGACTTACCTTTAAATTTTTCAACAAACTCTTCAGCTCCAGAGAAAGCAATCTGATTGATGTACTTGTCAACCTCTTCTTCACTCATACCAAGACCTCTATCAATAACAGATAATGTCTTTTTCTTTTTGTCAATCTTAACTTCAATTGTAAGGTCGCCTAACTCTCCCTTAAACTGCCCTAATGAAGATAATGTCTTTAGTTTTTGAGTTGCATCAACAGCATTAGCCACAATCTCTCTTAGGAATATTTCATGGTCAGAATAAAGAAACTTCTTAATAATAGGGAAGATGTTTTCCGTCTTTACGTTAATTTTACCTTTCATATATTGTTATTTTTTTAATGTTTAATATTTTCACTTCAAGCCATGTGCAATCAATCCTTATACCATTCTTTCTTGTGTGCCAATTTGTCAGAAGAGAAAAGCTTGTGAGTAAAATGCCTTTTATATAAATAAACTCCTTATCTTTGAACACTGATTTCTTAAAACAATAAATAAATATATAATATGGAAATAGCATTGATAGTAATTATATTAGGCTTAATAGTAGCTCTAATTATTATGGTTCTTCTGTCTTCAAAAAAGAAAGTAGAGACTAATCCTGAATTAGAATCAAATTATAAGACTTTAGAGTCAAAGTATAGTCAATTGGAATCTAACTATAATTTAGTGGAAAGAGAAAACAGCTCTCTAAAGGCTGACTTAAGGAATAAGGAAGAGAATTTGAATAAGGAGGTTGAAAAGAATAATGCAGTATCTAAGCATTTTGAAGATTTGAGAAAAGAGTTTAGTGATTTGACAAGTTCTAATAATGTCCTATTATCTAATTTTAAGAATAAGGAAGAACAGCTAATTAAAGAAATAGAAAAGAATAATAAGTTAAGTTTTCAATTGGAGCAGGAGACAAAGAAATCTCTTGAGTTATCTAACTATAACAGTACCTTGAAGGCTAATAATGATGCAATTGAAAAGAAACAGCTTGAGATTAAGGAGGAGTTTGATAAATTGCAAAAACAAGCCAAGACAGAATTTGTAAACTTAGCTAATGAGATACTTAAAAACAAGACGAGTGAGTTTACGGAAACCAATAAGCTAAATATAGAAAACTTATTGAAGCCGTTGGATTTAAGCATTAAAGCGTTTAGAGAGAATGTGAATACTAACCTAACAGAGGAAACAAAGCAGCGTTCACTACTCCAAGCAGAGATAAAGAAAGTAATGGAGCAAACGACCTTGGTTAGTGAGCAAGCTAATAATTTGGCATCTGCACTAAAGGGCGAGAATAAGAAAGCAGGGAACTGGGGAGAGAATGTATTAGAAACTATTCTTCAAAACACAGGCTTAGTTAAAGGAGAGCATTATATAACACAAGACGTGCATAGGAATGAAGAGGATAAGAAGATAATCCCTGATGTTGTTGTTTATTTGCCAGATAATAGGAAGGTTATCATTGACTCAAAGGTTTCACTTGTTAACTATGATAATTATTTCACCGCAGAAGCAGAGGAAGACCAAAAGAAGGAACTTACTAAGCATATAGCATCGGTTCGTAATCATATTAATGAGCTAAGTCAAAAGAAATATGATGATATTAAAGGTAGTCTTGGCTTTGTGATGATGTTTGTGCCAATTGAATCAGCTTATCTCTTAGCTATGCAAAACGATAGGACATTATGGGACTTTGCATATAATAAGAATGTTGTCTTAGTTTCTTCCACAACTCTTATCTCCAGTCTTAGGATATTTGCAGACCTATGGAGGACGGATAAATTAAATAAAAATGCAGAAAAGATAATAGAGGATAGTGGTAAGATGTATGAGAAATTTGTTGGTTTCTTAGAGTCATTTGAAGATGTGGGAAAGAAAATAAACACAACCAATGAATCATATAATAAAGCCTTTAACCAATTGAAGAGTGGTAATGGAAATCTTATTAAGAGGGCAAAAGATATACAAGCCTTAGGTGTAAAGACAATGAAAGTTATACCAGAAATCTTTGAAGACTACGATGAAGAGAGTGGAGATTAAGCCTTTTTTATAGTTTAACCAAGAACTGAGCTGTTAGACGGGAACGCTGTTCTATGATTATTTCTTTATCTTGAATTAAATCATTAATTGCATCTTCACTATAACGCCTAATGGTTATAAGTCTAAGGTTATTATTATATTTAATTGAATAGCTTGGCGATAAATCCTTAATAAGTTTTTGAAGAAGGTGCTTTTGAATGGTATCGAAGCAAACAGAATAACTAATTGCAGAGTTTTGCATTAGGTTAATCTTTATTCCATAGCTTGCAAAAAGAGAAAAGATATTAGCAATATTCTCTTCAACAATAAAAGAAAAGTCCTTAGGGAATATGGAAAGAAGGGTTTGGCTATCCTTAAATATATAGCTTGGCATAAGAGGAAGAGTTTCAGAGCAGCAATCTATCTTAGTCCCTTTTTCTTTTGGGGAGAGGAAGCTCTTAATATAAAGAGGAATTGATTTGTTTTCTAAGGGTTTAATTGTTTTTGGATGAATTATGGAAGCTCCGTAATATGCAAGTTCTATTGCTTCATTATATGGAACTTGTTCAAACTTCTGAGTGTTTTCAAAGTATTTTGGATCAGCGTTCAAAAGCCCTGCAACATCTTTCCAAATAACAACATTTACTGCATCTAAGCAGTAAGCAAAGATTGCAGCAGAAAAGTCAGAGCCTTCACGTCCAAGAGTTGTTGTTTCTTTGTTTTCTGTACCACTAATAAATCCTTGGGTAATAATTAGGTCAGCATCTAAAAACATTGGCTTAATATCATTTGCTATGTTATCTTTTGTTTCTTTCCACAATACCTTTGCTCGTCTGAAAGAGTTATTTGTTCTTATTATATCATTTGCATAAACAAGATTATGCTTAAGGTTTATACTCTCGAAGTATTTTGAAATAATTGTTGTTCCAATAATCTCCCCAAAAGATACAATCATATCATAAACCATATCGTAGGGCTTACCATTAGATGAGCTTAGTTTTTCAATTATCTCCTTATAAGTTTCATCTAAGAAGTTTTCAAGAAATTGGTTCTTTGAAGGAAAAAGCTCGTCAATAATTCTTTGGTGATAGCTCTTAGATAGCTCAATTGTAGGGTAGTCTATTTTTGAATGCTCGCAGAAATAGTTAAGAATGGTTTCCAAATTATTGGTAGTCTTACCCATTGCAGATATAATAATAACTCGTTTTTTATTTTCTGAAAGCAGTATTGTGCTAACGTTTATTATTGCCTGAGCAGAATTAACCGAAGCCCCACCAAACTTTTCTACATAGATTTCATTCATAGATTTTGTTATTTAACGGCAAAAGTAATAAAAAACTTTGTATCT
>JAGNRX010000104.1 GCA_017988355.1 Bacteroidales bacterium
TTTCTCTATATCTTTGATTCAGTAAATCGTTTTAGTGATTGAAGAATTTATTACTTCATTTGTATGCAATAATATCAATAAATGTCAGTTTTCTCTCAGTTGATTTGTTTTTTATGACAATTTTAACAAAAAAAAATGTTATTTTTGCAGATTGTAATTCGCGGAATGGTTTTTGCACAAGGAGGTTTGAAATAAATTCTTTTGCATAACCATTTAGTTTTTGCATAGATTAACGATAAAAATAATAGATAAATAATTCAAATGGCAAATTTTATTGCATCATTATTCGGAAATAAGTCTCAAAGAGATTTAAAAGAATTAAAACCAATCCTTGAAAGCTGTCTAAAAGCCTATCCTCACATCACTACACTCACAAATGATGAGCTGCGTGATAAGACTCAAGAGTTTAAAAATAAGATTTCTTCTGCAATATCTCAAGAAGAAGATAGAGTAAGTCAAATTAGAGAGAGATTAGACACTGAGTTTGATATGCCTGTTCCGGAGAAACAAAGTTTATACACTGAATTAGACGAATTAGAAACAAAGATATATGACAAGACTCAAGAGGTATTAAATCAAATCCTTCCTGAGGCTTTTTCTGTTGTTAAGGAAACTGCAAAGCGTTTTGCTGAAAGTGAGAAGATTGAAGTTACGGCAAGTGAATATGATAGAGACCTTGCAGCAAGAAAAGACAATGTTAATATAGTTGGAGATAAGGCATTTTTCGACAACACTTGGATGGCTGGCGGAAACCCTGTCACGTGGGATATGATTCACTACGATGTTCAGCTTATTGGAGGAGCAGTTCTTCATCAAGGAAAGATTGCAGAAATGGCAACAGGGGAAGGAAAGACACTTGTTGCAACCCTACCTCTTTATCTCAATGCTCTTTCAGGAAAAGGAGTCCACGTTGTAACTGTGAATGATTACTTAGCTAAACGTGACTCGGAGTGGATGGGAATGATATTTGAGTTTCATGGTCTAAGAGTAGATTGTATTGATAAGCACGAACCCAACTCAGAAGAGCGTCGTCATGCTTATGAAGCAGATATTACTTATGGAACAAATAACGAGTTTGGGTTTGACTATTTGAGAGACAATATGTGTAATAATCCTAATGAGATTGTTCAAAGGAAACATAACTATGCAATTGTCGATGAGGTTGACTCTGTTTTGATTGATGATGCAAGAACTCCACTTATTATTTCAGGCCCAACCCCAAAGGGAGACGACCAAGAGTTTGACAGATTTAAGCCAGTAATAGATAAATTATATAATGTTCAAAGAACGCTTGTAACTCAAATCTTAGCAGAGGCTAAAAAGCTCTTGCAAGAAGGAAGGACATCAGAACAAGAGCGTGAAGGAGGAATACTACTTCTTAGGGCTCATCACGGACTACCTAAAAACAAGGCTTTAATTAAGTTTTTGAGTGAGCCAGGAATGAAATCCCTTCTTTTGAAAACAGAGAATCAATTTATGCAAGACCAAAACAAGGAAATGTATAAGATTGATGACCCTTTGTATTTCATTATTGACGAGAAGGTAAACTCAATTGAATTAACAGATAAGGGAATTGATTATTTATCAACCTTAGGTGAAGACCCAAAAATGTACTTGCTTACTGACGTTGGCTCGGAAGTAGCAGAGCTTGAGAAATTAGACCTAACTCCTTCAGAAAAAGCAGAAAAGAAAGATAAGATACTGCAATCCTACGCAGTCCAATCTGATAGGGTACACACAATAAACCAACTTCTTAAGGCTTATACTCTTTTTGAAATAGACGTTGAATATGTTGTGATGAACAATCAAGTTAAGATTGTTGATGAACAAACAGGACGTATTATGGATGGAAGACGTTATTCTGACGGACTTCACCAAGCAATTGAAGCAAAGGAAAACGTTAAGGTGGAAGCCGCAACTCAAACCTATGCAACTATAACTCTGCAAAACTACTTCCGTATGTATAAGAAGCTTTCAGGGATGACAGGTACGGCAGAAACAGAGGCAGGTGAGTTATGGAATATCTACAAATTAGACGTTGTGGTAATTCCAACCAACCGTGCAATAACAAGACAAGACAACGAAGACCTTATATATAAAACAAAGAGAGAGAAATTTAATGCAGTAATCAACGAGATTGAGAAGTTGATTAATGATAATAGACCAGTTCTTGTGGGAACAACATCTGTTGAAACATCTGAGCTCTTAGGCAAGATGCTAACCATGAGAAAGATTCCTCATCAAGTTCTGAATGCTAAGCTTCATAAGAAAGAGGCTGATATTGTTTCAGAGGCAGGACGTGCAAAGACAGTTACGATTGCAACCAATATGGCTGGTCGTGGTACCGACATTAAGCTAAAAGAAGGAGTGAAAGAAGCAGGTGGACTTGCAATTATAGGAACAGAACGCCATGAATCACGAAGAGTTGACCGTCAGCTAAGAGGTCGTGCAGGACGTCAAGGTGACCCAGGTAGTTCACAATTCTTTGTTTCACTTGAAGATAACCTTATGCGTTTGTTTGGTTCAGACAGAATGTCAAAGATAATGGATAGACTTGGACTTAAAGAAGGAGAGGTAATCCAACATTCAATGATGACAAAGAGCATAGAAAGAGCACAACGCAAGGTTGAAGAGAATAACTTTGGAACAAGAAAGAGGCTTTTGGAATATGATGACGTAATGAATAATCAACGTGAGGTTATTTATTCAAAACGTAAGAATGCATTATTTGGAGAAAAGCTTGCAATAGATATTTCAAATATGATGTATGATGCTTTGGAATTTATGATTAATGAATACCATAACGCAAGTGATTTCGAGGGTTTCAAATTAGAGTTTATGAAACTTACAGGAATGGAATGCTCTATCGAAGAAGAAAAAACATTTGTTCAAGGAAAGAAATCTGAACTAACAGAAAGACTATACGAAGAAGTTTATTCTAATTATAAGATTAGGATGGATAAGATATCTCAACAAGCCTTCCCTTATGTTAAAAACATATACGAAGCAAAGAGTTATCGCTACGAAAACATAGCTTTCCCAATAACAGATGGAGTTAGAATGATGAATGCAATTGCTCCAATTGAGAAATCATATAATACAAATGGTAAAGAAATAGGACTATCAATTGAGAAGAGTATTGCACTCCACCTAATTGATAACGCTTGGAAAGAACACCTTAGAGACCTTGATGATTTAAAACAATCAGTTCAAAATGCGTCTTATGAACAAAAGGATCCACTTCTAATTTATAAGCTTGAGTCTTTTGGCTTATTTGAAAAGATGATTAGCGAAATCAATAAAGAGATAACCTCTTTCCTTTGCCGTGCAACCCTTCCTCTTGAAGACAAATCAGTAAAGGAAACCGAACTACCACAATCCGATAATAAGAAACTAAAAACAGGACGCCAAGAGTTAGAAGCTAATAACCCATCAGAGCCTCAGAAAATTCAACCAGTACATGTTGAAAAGAAGGTAGGCAGAAATGATGTTTGTCCTTGTGGAAGTGGAAAGAAATACAAAAACTGCCACGGAAAAGCAGAATAAAACTAAGAGTATATAATATTAGAAATGAGAGGAAATGAATTTTTCTCTCATTTCTTTTTGTATTAAAAGAAATTAATTGTACTTTTGCAAACTCTTTTAAAAGAGATATCGTCTATTTATAAACCAAAAACAAATACCAAATGGTAAGACAGTATGAAACCGTTTTCATTATGACTCCCGTTTTATCTGATGATCAGGTAAAGGAAACGGTAAAAAAGTATCAGACTATATTGACTGATAATGGCGCTGAGATTGTTTACGAAAACAACTGGGGACTGCGCAAGTTAGCTTATCCTATTCAAAAGAAATCAACAGGGTTTTACCACCTTATTGAGTTCAAAGCTGAAGGAGATCTTATTGCTAAGCTTGAATTAGCTTACAAACGTGATGAAAAACTACTTCGTTTCTTAACAGTTTCATTGGATAAACATGCAATAGCTTACAACGAAAAGAAACGTTCAGGCGGCATGAGGAAACAACAAGAAGCAGCAGCAGCTAAGTCAGAATAATTTATTTAAAAAACAAGAAGCAATGGCAAACGAAACAGAAATAAAGTATTTGACCCCGATCACAGTTGAGACACAAAGGAAAAAATATTGCCGTTTCAAAAAGAGCGGTATCAAATACATCGACTACAAAGATGCAGATTTTCTTTTAAAATTTGTAAACGAACAAGGTAAACTTCTACCAAGAAGAATTACAGGAACATCAAATAAGTATCAAAAGAAGGTATCACAAGCAGTTAAACGTGCTCGTCACCTATGTTTGATGCCTTATGTAGCTGACTTATTAAAATAAAAGGAGGATTACAATGGAAATTATATTAAAACAAGATATGAGTAACCTCGGTTACAAAGATGAAATAGTAACAGTTAAAGCTGGATATGGTAATAACTACCTAATCCCTCAAGGCTATGCTATGGCTGCAACATCATCAAACAAGAAGATAATTGCAGAAAATCTAAAACAAAGAGCATTTAAAGAAGAAAAGATCCGTAAGGATGCAGAAACTCTAGTAGCTTCATATTCAAAAATTGAAGGACTAAAAATTGGAGCAAAAGCAGGAGAGAACGGAAAAATCTTTGGTTCTGTAAATGCAATTCAATTAGCTGACGCTATCAAAACTCAATTTGAAATTGAAGTTGATAGAAAAAGAATTGAATTATCAGACACCGTTAAAAATTTAGGAACTTATAAAGCTGTAATCTCAGTTTATAAAGAACTAAAAGCAGAAATAACTTTTGAAGTAGTTGCAGAATAATACAACCAACCAAAATTAAACTAAGACCTTTGATGAAATATTCAAAGGTCTTTTTTGTTTCAATAAGCTAAAGTAAAGGAAAAAGACTTAAATTTGCAAAAATAGAAA
>JAGNRX010000006.1 GCA_017988355.1 Bacteroidales bacterium
GTTTATTAGCTTTGTTATATTAAGAATCTGCTATTAATTAAGGGAGCAAATTTACTACTATATTATTTTAGAAATAAGAAATTAATCAATTAATTGAGCTAAGAGGGGGTAGGAGATTATTAGTTATTTAAATAGTAAAGAAATATTTGTGTATTAATTTTTTATTGTTTTACTTTGTTATCTCTTAAGGTATGGTAGTTGAAAAAAGAGAAACTCTTAGATAAGGATTAAAAACAAATAATAGTTATATGAAAAAGCAAAGTAAATTTATCTTATTATTGATATTAAGCGTTTTGAGTATTAATAATGTATTTTCTCAAAAGAATGTGAGTACTGATTGTAATAAAGTAGTTTTAGACGCAGATAGTTTATTTAGTAAAGTAGGTGATTTGAAAGCTTCAATTTTGCTTTACACGAAAGCTTATTATGAATGTGGAAATAAAGATGTTGAGTTTAATCTTTCAAAAGCTCATGCTTTACTGGGAAATAAGGATTCTGCTTTTCTTCATTTGAATAATGTTTTTGAAAATGATTCAACTTCTGTGTTATTTAATGTTGGAGAATACTATTTGTTAATTAAGGATAAGCGTTGGGGAAAGATTGTTGATAAGCAATTGGATAAAGTACAAGCTAAGAGTGGTAAGATTAAGAAACTGGAACTTGCTAGAAAGTTAGTTGACATGAGAATTATAGACCAATCGTATTATTACTATTTAGCAAAACTACCTGATAATAAAGAATTACATGATAAGTATTGGCCAATAAGGGAGAAGATAATTAAGAAGAATGTAGAAGAGCTTAAAAATTTAATCAATAAAAATGAAGGCTGGCCTAAGATTGCAGAAGTAAGTGCATCACTTAGTGGGGCTGCATTTTTAATAATTCAGCATAGTGATCCGCAAACTATGCAACTATATTATCGTTATTTAAAGAGATGCGTAGAGGAAGGAGAAGCAGAGAAACGTCATTTAGCATTAATGACAGATAGAATGATTAATGATTTAGGAGTAAAACAAATTTATGGCACACAAATAGATGTTGATAGAAAAACTGGTGTTTATTTTTTAGATTTAAATGAAGTAATTGATCCAGTCAATCTTAATAAAAGAAGAGAGGAAATGGATTTAAAGCCTATTGAAGAATACTTAAAGAATTGGGATGCAGAGTTAAGAAATATACCTGAGCAGGGGTTAAAAAAATGAAAGCTATATGTTTAATAGATGATTATTTGTAGAAACTGTGATTTGTTATATAGGAGAGTGTCTAAAAGAAAATAAAGTATGAAAATCTATATCTTCAATTTTAAATATTAGATGATATATTTTGAAAATGAGTGTGTAGAGAATTGGAATAGGTAATATTTATAATGTTTTGATATTTTTCTTTAAGTTTTATTTGGTGGTTTTATGTTTTATTGTATCTTTGCAAACCTAATTCAGGATGTGTTTTGCACGTTTTGTTTAGGGTCCCATAGCTCAGCCGGTTAGAGCATCTGACTCATAATCAGGGGGTCCTTGGTTCGAGCCCAAGTGGGACCACCCCCAATATAAAGACTTCTCAAACTGAGAGGTCTTTTTTTATTTAATAGATTATAGCTATTTAGCTTTGGCTTGCGTTGGTTTTTTATCTATTTTTGTCTTTTATTTCATTAATATTTATGAGAAAGGTTATTGTTTCTGTTAGTAATGATTTGGTTACTGATAATAGGGTGGATAAGACTTGTAGGACTATTGTTGAGAGTGGTTATGAGGTTGTTTTGATTGGTAGGAAGCTAAGGCATAGTCCCAAGATGAATCCTAGACCCTATTCTTTTGAGAGAAAGAAGTTATGGTTTTCAAAGGGTCTTCTCTTCTATGCGAACTTAAATATTTTTCTTTTCTTTAAACTTCTTTTCTCTCGTTTCGATTTGCTTTGGGCTAATGATTTAGATACTCTTTTTGCTAATTTCTTAGTTTCAAAGATAAGGAACAAGCCTTTGATTTACGATTCTCACGAGCATTTTACGGAGGTTCCAGAACTAAAATACAATAAGTTTGCTAAGTGGTTTTGGAAAAAGGTTGAGAAGTGTATTTTGCCTCTTCTGAAATATGTTATTACAGTTTGCGACCCAATTAAGGATTATCTTAAAACAACATATAATGTTGAGGCTTTGGTTGTGAGGAATTGTCCTAAGAAGGATTTTGCTATAAAAATTAAGACTAAAGAGGATTTATCTATGCCTGATATGCCGATTTTGATTTGGCAGGGTGGGGGATGCAATATTGAAAGAGGGATGGAAGAGCTTGTGGAGTCTATGCAGTGGGTTGAGGCACATCTTTATATTATTGGTGGTGGTGATGTTTATGAGGATTTGAAGAAATTGTCTAAGGATTTTGGTGTTGAAGATAAGATTTCTTTTCCTGGCAGGCTTCCCTTTGATGAGATGATGCAATATACCTTTAATGCAACTATTGGTCTTTCTTTGGATAAGAATACGAATGTAAACTATGCTATTAGCCTACCTAATAAGCTGTTTGAGTATATTCATGCTGAGATTCCTTTCTTAATAACTCCCCTAAGTGAAATAAAACCTATTGTTGAGGCGTTTAATTGTGGAGAGTTTATAAATCATCATAGTCCAAAGTATTTGGCGGAGATGATTAATTCTCTTTTGAGAGATGAAGAAAAAAGATTGCTTTATTCTCAAAACTCAAAGAAGGCGAAGGAAATACTTTGCTGGGAAGAGGAGGAAAAGAAAATAATTGACCTATTAACTACTATAGACTAAAATGTTATCAATTTTAATACCTACATATAATTTCGATTGCTCTAAATTATGCAATAATCTTCATTCTCAGGCGACAAAGCTTGGTGTTGACTTTGAGATTAGGGTCTATGATGATTTTTCAACAAAGAAATATGAAGAAAACAAACTCTTAGGTTCTTTAGATAATGTTATTTATAAGGAGCTTCCTCGCAACTATGGGCGTTCTGCAATTAGAAACTTAATGGTTGATGAGTCTTTGGGGAAGTATTTGATTTTTCTGGATTGTGATGGTGAGATTGCTTCAAAGAACTTCTTAAGCATATATAATAAGTTTAGGGATGATGCGGATGTGGTTTGTGGTGGTAGGATTTATCCTGAAAGAGATAAGATTAAGAAACGTCATTTCTTACATTGGATTTACGGAAACAAAAGAGAGTCAAGATGTAATAAGGCTAATGCTAAGAGCTTTATGACAAATAACTTTATGATAAAGAAAGAGGTCTTCCTTACAACAAGATTTGACGAATCGATGATTGGATATGGTCACGAAGACACTGCCTTTGGAATTGAATTAAAGAGAAAGGGTTTTAAGTTTAAGATTATAAAGAACCCTATTATTCATATTGGTCTTTATGATTCAGAGGATTTTATTAAGAATACTCGCAACTCAATTGAAAACCTTGTGATGATTGTTGATGAAAAATATAAGGTGGAGGATTTTTTCGATATAAAGCTTGTCAAAACTTATTTTATTATTAATAAGCTTGGACTTAGTTTGTTTTGTGCCTATTGTTTCAAACTGATAAGTCCATCAATTGAAAAGAACCTTCAAAGTAAATATCCTAACCTATGCCTTTTGGATATATATAAGTTAGGATACTATTCTTTAGTTGCAAGAAATAGGAAGATTAGCCAATAAGCTTTCCGTCTTCGCAACAAATTACTCTTGAACGATATTTCTCAATAACAAGGTAGTCATGTGTTGCCATTAATATGGTCGTATTATGTTCCTTATTGATTTTTAGAAGTAGTTTAATGATATCTTCTGATGTTATTGGGTCAAGGTTTCCTGTAGGCTCATCTCCAATTATTAGTTCAGGCTGATTAACGATTGCTCTTGCAATTGCAACTCTCTGCATCTCACCCTCACTCATATTATATGGCTTTTCAAATTTCTTATCCAATAGCCCCACATTTTCTAACGCTAAATTAATTTTACTTTCAATCTCGCTTTTGTCCTTAATTCCTATTGCTTTTAAGACAAACTCTAAGTTCTTATATAGGTTTCTATCTTGTAGGAGTTGGAAGTCTTGAAAAACTATTCCTATTTTCCTTCTAAGATATGGTATATTTCTCTTCTTTATTTTTAGAATAGGCATATCACAAACTTCTCCAAAACCACTTGTTAGGGGTAGGTCTGCATATATGGTTTTTAGTAAAGAGCTCTTCCCAGTTCCTGTCTTCCCAATTAAATAAACGAACTCTCCTTTATTGATTTCTAAATTAACATCACTCAAAACAACCTTTCCTTGTGATATGGTTGCATTTTCAAATTTGATTATATGATTATTTTCTTCTGTTATCTTATTGTCTGTTTCTAAACTGTTCTCTTCAACTAACTTAATTTCATCTGACATAATCTTGTTTTTTTCAGTTTTTTAATTCGCGATTTAGTAACGCTTGATAGGGTATAAATATATATAAAAAATAGTATAATTAATAGTGGTATAAAGATAATATCACTTAAAACCATCGATGCTATTATTCCAATTGTTGATATTATTAAGGAAAAAGCAAGTACTATTAATGCACTTTCGGCATGAGAGGCTCCAGTTCTAAGTAGGTAGTGATGAATATGTGATTTGTCTGGTCTGAATGGAGAATGTCCTTTCCTTATTCTGTGTATGAAAACTCTTAGTGTGTCAGCTAAAGGAATGAAGAATAGAACAACAATCACTCCAATATTTGATTTGATAGGGTTCCCGAATATAGCTATTTCGCTATTGTATGATCCATTATATTGTATTGCAGCTATCATTGTGCTTGCCATAAGCATGCCAATTGAAATTGAGCCGGTGTCTCCCATAAAGACCTTTGAGGGTTCCCAATTAAAGATTAAGAATCCAATAAGGGCTCCAATTAAGCTGACGCAAACGATTGACCAAAAATAGGTGCTACCAAAGACATGTATTGATGCGTCACCTGGAACAATTAATGAAAAGAAGATTAGTAATGGAACAAAAACTGCTAGTGCTTGTGTGGTTGATTGCCCATCAATTCCATCAATTAAGTTATAGGTGTTAAGGATAACAATATAGAAAAACATTGTTATGGAATAACTTATCCAATTTGGAAGGCTATATATGCCTAAAAAACCATAGAAGTTATCTATTTTAATTCCAATAGCGCATAGGAAAAGAATAGCGATTATTTCAAGTATTAGTTTGTTCTTGGCTGTTAGAGAATTCATATCATCTCTTATTCCAATGATAACAATACAGGAAATGATTGCAATAAAAGAAATTACTAAATCGACAGAGTCGTGTTTAGATAGTTGAGGTATTGCAATTAAATAAGCAATTAAAAAGGCAATAAAAATAATTGCACCTCCAATATTTACCTTATCTCCCTTATGTATTTTTCTTCCACCTGAACTATCTAAAACATTATATTTTACCATTAGTTTTATGAAAATAGGCATGATAAAAATAACAACCAATAAAGATATTAGAAAACAATAAAATAGTATCATAATAGTCTGTTAATCATTTTTGCAAAGATAATAAATAGAATTGTTCTAATGCTAATTTAAACTCTAATTATTTATATAATCTATACTTTCTTTTCCCATATTGAATAAGAGATCAATTGATGATAGATTTTCAATGAACCCAAGCTTGTCGCTAAAACATTGAATATAAGGTTTGAGTTTAGGTGTCGTATGCGAATTAATAGTCGTAGAATTAATGCTGAACTTATGACGAAAATCAAGCTCAGGAATTGGTTTTAAATATTCTTCACTTAAGTTGATTTCGGTATGAATTTGAAATCGTTTTTGAAAATAAGAAAGCACATCAATATTTAAATCGAATAACTTTTCGTATTTATTATAGAAGAATGCTTTTATATCATCTTCATAATATTCAAAAAACGGACTTTTACCGTATGCTGAACAAATTGTTCTAAAAGCTTTAATGTTCCAATTATCTTTATAAGAAATTATTACCTCTGAGCTTGTTTGGCGCATAGACTTTTCTTTAATAATTGGAACATTTATACTCATCTTTCCATTAGCAGATTGAATATATGTCCTGTTTCTATAGGTTTGCTTTGGATAGGTTTCAAAAGCTTCTATATTCACCTTATCGAATTTCGATAGATGGAAAAGATATTCTATGTTTGGGAAGAAAAATGCTGGGAATATGGGTATGTTCTTATTTTCCAAAGGTAATTGATACAAGTTTCTCATCAATAAAATAAAAATCTACACTATATTCTTCAAATGATATTCTCATCTCGCCCCAGTCTTCTGCTTCTTTGGTTTCGTTATATATATTATTTTCTATCATCAATAACTCAACCTCTCTGGGTGAAGAGCCTATTAATTTCTTCCCAAAGATTTCTACCTCATCGCTATCGATATCAATGCAGGTTAGGCGAGAATTGTCATTATTGTCAAAAAACAGGCTAAAACCCAAATCGTGATAATGAAGAATAGTGGTTGGGTATTCAATATCTTCTCCAATATCTTCAACCTCTTCAGCAGAACCAATTTGCTTCATAACCTCCTCTATTGTGGAGTTAAATAATAATTCTCCAATTCCTTTTTTAAGTTGAATTTCTAATTTCATATTGATTAAACTTTTTATATTTTGCAATAATAACAATAATATGTGCTTTTTACAAGTTTTTTTTGCTTTATTTCTTTAATGAGTTTTATTTTTAAAATTATTAGTTTGATTTCAAGGGAATTAATATAAAAGGAAGATAAAAAATGTTTAAAACATTTGGTAGGAAAGAAAAAAACTATACCTTTGCACTCGCAATTTGATTGACCAAGTAGCTCAGTCGGTAGAGCACATCCCTTTTAAGGATGGGGTCCTGGGTTCGAATCCCAGCTTGGTCACTTATTAAGAATAGCAATTTACGTCATCACTTCTAAAAAGTGATGACGTTTTTCATTTTCTGAAACTTTATTGTATCTTTGTCAATCTTTTAACTATTAAAAACTTATTGACAATGAAAAAAATAGTATTATTTATTCTTGTTTTCTCCTCTTATTTATTTGTAAATGCACAAAACGATTCAATTGATGTTCTGCATTATGATATTAATTTAGATATTAATAATATTGTAAAAGGAAGGCATATAGGACATTGCGACCTTAGTGTAAAAGTTATTAACCCCACTAATCAGATAATTAAACTTAATTTGCTTAATCATAGCGTGGATTCTATTTACGTTAATGGTTATCCAGCACCATACTATTATTACAACTCTCCAAACATAAGTATAACTATTCCCTTTGGAACTCAAGATGGAGACATTCTTAATATTCGTGTGTGGTATAGCGGTTCTCAAGTTACAGAACTATACGGTTGGGGAGGTATTCATTATGATCCGCGAATTATATATTCTCTAAACGTTGCAATAATGGATCCTCAGCATTCTTTTGCAAGGAGTTGGTTCCCTTGTCAAGATATGTTTAGTGATAAGGCTACTTTCAATTTAAACATTAGCTCACAAAGCAGTAGAAACGTTATTTGTGGTGGAGTTTTGGATAGTGTTGAAAGTATTTCTGATTCTTCTTCAAGGTGGCATTGGAGGATACCTCAAACAATAGCTCCTTATCTTGTTTCAGTAACAATTGCAGACTATTATTTGATTGAAGATAGTGTTGTCGGAATTGCAAAAGATTTCCCACTTAATATTTATTGTTTTCCTGAAGATAGTTCTATTCTTAGATCTAAGGTTGGTTTGATTAAAGACGCTTTTCACGGCTTAGAATCAAAGTTTGGTGAGTTTAGATTTAATAGGGTTGGTTACAGTGTCACTCCATTGGGAAGTATGGAGCATGTTGATAATATTAGCTTGGCAAGAAGTGCCGCAATTGGTCAGGGCGATGATAATAATAGTAATATTGTTCATGAGCTAGGTCATAGTTGGTTTGGCAATTATATGGGAGGCTACTGTGAATTGGATATGTGGATAAAGGAAGGGTGGACTAGTTGGAGCGAGAATATTTCTTTTGAAGCTCACTATGGTATTGAACATAGGAAGAATTACTTTAGAAATAATATGGAAGCAGTCCTTAATAAAATGCCTCTTGATGAGGGATATAGAATTTTATATGGAGTAACAGGAGCCGATGTTTATTCTAAAACAACTTATAGGAAAGGGGCTGCTGTTGTTCATACACTTAAAGGTTATCTGGGTGATGATGTTTTCTTCCCTTCTGTTAGAACTATGCTTTCAAACTATGGCTATGGAGTAATTAATACTTTTCAAATGCGAGATTTTCTGTCAACTGAAACCAATATTGATTTAAGTGATTTCTTTGATTTCTATGTTTTAGATAGTGGTTATAACCATTATTCAATTGCAGAAAAAGAGTTTAATGGAAATGTTGCAACAATATCAATTAAACAAAGAACGATTGTAAATCAGAATGGGGGATGTTATTCAAGCCGAGTTCCTGTTACCTTTTTTGACCAAGATTGGAATAAGGAGAAACGAATTATTGAATTTACAGGGAGTTCAACAATTCAAAGTATTAATTTGAGTTTTAACCCAATTAATTGTTTTATTGATTTGGAAGAAGAAATTGCTGATGCAACCTTAGATAATTATAAAACGATTGATAGTTTAGGGATATTTAGCTTTCCAAACACTTATTTCTATGCTGATATTCGTTCAAATCCTGACTCAATTTTTCTAAGAACTACCCTGCATTGGTTGGGTGAAGAAGATAACAACCCTCTGATTACCGGAGTTCAAAGAATAAGCAGAAAACACTATTGGACAATTGAGGGAATAGGTTTAGAGAACAGTCAAATTGAAGCTAATTTCTTTTATAAGTTAGCCTCTAGTGTTAACAATTTTGATAATGATTTAATTAGTAAATATTCTTCTGTGGACTCTTTAATGCTCTTATATCGTCCTAACCAAAACTCACCTTGGATTCCTATTAAAACAAGTTTAGCAAATAACACTTCAGGCTATCTTAAGCTCAATTCGCTATGGGAGGGGGATTATATTATGGCAGTAGGAGATAGGAGTATTCTTGATATAGCAAATGTTGATAAGGCATCTGAACCTAAAATGAAATTATACCCAAATCCTGTTAAGGACGAAGTGAATTTGAAGTTCTCTGATATAAAAAATGATTATAATTTAATTATTACTGATAATATGGGGAAGGAATTCTATAATACAAAAATTAATAAGGGTTCAAAAAACACTCAATTTAATATAGACCTTAATTCAGGACTATATATTATTTCACTCGTTTCCTTGGATAAAAAAACTCTTATTAGAGAGAAAATGATAGTTATTAAATAAAAATTTTAATTTAGTGTTTACTTTTTTGAGAAATATCTGTTGTTATTATTGTAGATGATTTATGGAAAGAAGAAAAGAACTAATAGACTTAATAAATCTTTGCAAACAAGAAGACTCAATAGCTCAACAAAAACTATTTAATTGCTATAAAAACAATCTGTTTGCATTGTGTTTAAGATATTCAAAATCTAGCTCAGAGGCTGAAGATATGCTTTTGGAGGGTTGGATGAGGATATTTAAATCTATTGATAGTTTTGAAATAAATGATAGTTTTAACTCTTTTGTTTTTGAGGGTTGGATTAGGAAAATTATGATAAACAATGCAATTAATATATACAAGACAAACAAGAAGCATAATTTTAATGAGAAATATGTTGAAGAAAGTTGCATAGATGATAAAGAAATTCATGAGACCGATTATTTGTTTTCCGAAGAAGAACTAATTGCTAGTGTTCAGAAACTTCCAAAAGCCCTAAAAGTTATTTTTAACCTCTCGGCAATTGATGGATATAGCAATAAAGAGATTAGTCAAGAATTAAATATGACAACAGACAGCGTTAAGTCTAACCTATATAAGGCAAGAAGGGCTTTAAGAGAAAATTTAGAACAAATAGCGAACAACGATTTGAGATGAAAGATATAGATAAAATATTCAGCAAATTAAAGGATACAGAGATTGAGTCACCAGATATTTGGAATAGACTCGAGTCTCAGTTAGGGAATACTCCACAAACTAATATTAGTAGTAATTTAGATAAGGTTGGTGCTGGAAAATCACTAACATTAACTACTATACTAAAAACTGTTGGCATAGTTGCTTCAATAGGAGCTATAGGAATTGGTTCGTACTTAATAGTTGACAATATTAATGATAGATCTAAAGAAGAAACAATTTTCAAAACTCAAGTAGAATCTCCTAAAACAAGTAAAGAATCAATAGACCTAAAAAATAAAGAGAAAACGATAAACTTTGAGGAGGCTAAGTTAATAATAGGGGAAGAAAAGATTATCTGTTCAAATCCAAAGAAAGAAGAGCTAACAACAACCTTTAAGGTTAGTGATGAATCAAATATTGTTTTGGAGAATAATAACTATTCAATCAAAACAACAAATACAGCTCAATCTTACCCATCTGAAATAACAATTGATTATGTCAAAGAAGATAGTTCAAAAGCTATTGAAAAGGCTTTGCCTATTATCTCAGAAATCCCAAAATTTAAACCCTCTAATGTCATTACACCTAATGGTGATGGGAAAAATGATGTGTTTGTTATTAGAGATGTTGATAAATTCCCAGATAATTGTCTAATTATTTTTGACCGCAATGGTAAGTCGGTGTATAAATGTAGGGGTTATAAGAATAATTTTAACGCCCTCAATATTCCTCTTGGATCCTATTTCTATAAGTTTGAGTACAATGATTTAGGTAAGAAAGTAACTAAGGTAGGAAGCATTACTGTGATGTAAGAAATCGAGTTTTAAGCATTTTTTTAATAAAATTATCGGTTAAATCTCTTGAGTGTTACAAAAAGTTACTAATATTGCAAATTATTTTTGCATAATCTATGAAACCACAAGTTAACAAATTAAGAGCGATTATTAGCTTCAACAAGCTAACAAAGAGTCAATTATTACTATTCAGTCAAGCTTATCCAGAGGGATATGCCGCATATATTCAAAAAATCAATAAACCATCAGGCGATATTATTTATGTTGTCCCTTTTGAAACAGAGGATACAATATATATGGTTAAGGTTGATGTGAAAGTCGATGCTAAACTAACGGAAGAGGAATTCGATAAAGAAATCTTTCAAGCTTCCAAGAACCATGATTTTTCAGATGAAGCAGAAAAGGAGGAAGAAGAAGATGAAAAGCCATCAAAGGATACTTTCGTTCTTGTTCATGGTGACTATGCAGAGGACAAAATTGAGGATGATGATGATGAGGATGAAGACCAAGAGGAGGATGAGAAAAATTAAAATATAGAATAATGAATATATTTGAACAAAGAAAAGAAAAAGAGATGAAGATTACTCAATCAATGTCAAAGGTTAAGCATTTGCTTGCTGTTGGCAGTGGTAAGGGTGGTGTTGGTAAATCTACTGTTTCTGCTAACCTTGCAATAAGTCTTGCACAACTTGGATTCAAGGTTGGATTGGCAGACGTAGATATTTACGGACCTTCAGTTCCAACTCTTTTTAACATAGAGAACGAAGAGGTAGTTGGTCAAGAAATTGAAGGGAAAATACATTTTCTTCCAATAGAGAAGTTTGGAATAAAACTTATGTCTATTGGTTTCTTTGTTGATAGCACAAAAGCCTTGATGTGGCGTGGACCAATGGCTTCAAACACTGTAATTCAAATGCTATCTGAAACTCTATGGGGAGAATTAGATTATTTGATTTTTGATATGCCTCCAGGTACAGGTGATATTCAACTAACCCTTTCAAACGACTTCAAGCTCTCAGGAGCAGTCTTTGTTTCAACTCCTCAGCAACTATCTGTTTCTGATGTCAGAAGAGCAGTCAATATGTTTACAAATGAAAGCGTTAGTGTTCCAGTTTTAGGTTTGGTTGAAAACATGGCGTATTTTACTCCTAAAGAACTACCTAACAACAAGTATTATTTATTTGGAAAAGGGGGAACAGAGACATTAGCTAAAGAGTTAAATATTGAATTATTGGGTCAAATCCCTATTTCTGTAGATATTTCTGAAACAAATGATAGTGGAAATCCAATAAGTTTGATTGTTGATTCGTTAGAAAGTATTAGTTTTTTGAGTTTAGCTCGAAGAATCAATGAAAAACTAAATAATAATAATAAATAACAAATATTATGACACCAGAAGAAAAACAAGCATTAGAAATAAAAGTAAAAGAAGTTTTAGAACAAATTAGACCATACCTACAAAGTGATGGAGGAGATTTGAAATTTGTAAACATGAGTGATGAAAAAGTTGTTTATGTTGAACTTCAAGGTCACTGTGGCACATGTCCTCATGCTATGATAACCCTAAAACAAGGGGTGGAACAAGCAGTTATAGAGGCTCTTCCTGAAATTAAAGCTGTTGAAAGAGTTTAGTAGGAATGATTTACACTAAAACCGGAGATAGAGGAACTACATCTTTGATTGGAGGTAAGAGAGTGCCTAAATATGACTTGAGAGTTGAGTGTTATGGAACATTAGACGAATTCAATTGTCATTTAGGACTTATAAGAGATCTTATTATTAAAAGAGAAAGAAAACTAGGAAAATCAACAAAAGAGATTGATTCTAATTCTATTTCTGTTGAGCTTTTATCTATAATCAATACCATATTTAACGCCCAAGCAATTGTTGCGTGTGAGGACGAAACCATCAAAACACTTCCCCCAATTACTGATGAGAATATTTTAGTATTGGAAAACAGAATTGATTTACTAGAGGGTGAGCTACCTAAATTAAAAAGTTTTATTTTACCAACAGGATATTATATTTCATCAGAGATGCAAGTTGCTAGAACAATTTGTAGGAGAGCAGAAAGACTGCTTTGTAAATTAAATGATGAGCAAGCTCTTGACCCACAGGTATTAATATATATCAATCGTTTGTCAGATTATCTTTTTATCTTGTCAAGAAAGTTGATGAAAGATAGGGGCAAAGAAGAGATTTTATGGGCACCATAATCTAAGATAGCAGAAATAAAAAGCTTCAAAATTTAAAATAAATCAGCTTAAGTTTGTTTGTATAAGAATTAATACTACTTTTGCAAAAAATCAGAGGGTTATTTTTAATTTTAGGAGTATAAACTTAAAATATTTAGAAACAATGTATTGGACATTAGAATTAGCTTCAAAATTAGAGGACGCACCATGGCCAGCAACACGTGAAGAGCTTTTAGACTACGCTTTAAGGAGCGGTGCACCGGCAGAAGTTGTTGAGAATCTTACTGAAATAGAAGATGAGGGAGAGACTTATGATAGCATAGAGGATATTTGGACAGATTATCCCACAAAGGACGATTTCTTCTTCCACGAAGATGAGTACTAAAATTAGAGCTAAGTAAAAGAGAAAGAGCGTTTTGATAATTCAGAACGCTTTTTTTATTTGCCTTAAATCCTTTAATTTACATTTAATGCGTTAGTTTAAACCATAAAATCTTCATTAGATTGGACTAATTTCAAAGACTAAATCATTAAATATAAGTATTAAAGTCCTATATCTTTGTTTGAAATTGCTAAGATGTGCATCTCAGTCTGCTCAGATGTACATCTCACGCTGCTAAGATGTACATCTAAAGAAGCTAAGATGTACATCTGAGTAAAATGAAACGCCGTAATAGAAATTTAATACAGCATTTCCATAATTTATTACAGCGTTTCAGAAATTTTATATGGCGTTTTGTTTTATTTATTTATTGATAATGATTATCTTTGCATTAGCTTATAGTATTTATTTCGTAAAATTTATATCTATTTATATGAAAAAACAATTACTTTTTTTATTAGCATTCTTTTTTATTCAAAGTCTTATTGCTCAAAATATAGGAATTGGAATGCAAGGATTTCTTAATTCTAATGGGGCTAAGTCTTCCAATTTATTCTCTGAGAAATACTCATTTCGCGATATTGATGGGGTGAAGCATTTATCGACCATAATTAGAGTTAATGATAGGTTTGATGAAAGCTTTCTTGTTAATAAGAATTGCAAGATTGGGTCAAGGATTGCCAATATTCTAACTGTTTATATTCCTCTTGATAGGGTTATGGATGTTTTGAAAATTAAGGGCTTGGAGGAGATTGAGACTTCTCGCAAAGTTAGTGGTCCTCTTTTAGATAGAGCAGTGAGTGATGTTAGTGCTGATTTGGTTTGGCAGGGTTTTGAGTTGCCTAGTCCTTATAGTGGTAAGGATGTTATTATAGGAATAACCGACTGGGGTTTTGACTACACTCACCCAATGTTTTATGATACCTTATTAAATAATTATAGGATTATTGCGGCTTGGGATCAGTTTAGAAATCAAGGACCATCACCAAGTGGTTCTTTTTATGGTACTGTCTTTGAAGGAAAGCAAGCTCTTCTTGCTGCACAAAGCGACACATTAAATATTTACAACATTGGATTCCACGGAACCCATGTTGCAGGAATTACATCAGGCGCAGGGGCAACAACTAATTACAGAGGGCTTGCTTATGGTTCTGAATTACTTTTTACGACTTTTCTAATTGATGAGGCTGGAGTTTTAGATGCTTATTCTTGGATGCGTGGTATTGCTCATAATATGGGCAAAAGATTAGTTATTAACGGAAGTTGGGGGCTTTATAATATTGGTTTAATGGATGGGACTTCACTCTTAGACCAAGCTATTGATA
>JAGNRX010000105.1 GCA_017988355.1 Bacteroidales bacterium
CACCACAAGACTACAATTCTTCAAGTCCTCTTTTCCCAGAAACATCACCTTCATTAGGTTGGGAATATGGATTTAATAGGGCAAAGGTTGCTTGGTATAGTATTGACGATATATTTTACAGCTCAACATCACCCTCAAACATAAACAAAGAAGACCGCTCTAAGCCTTATGCACGTCAAATCTTAGAAAGAGAAGTCCATCCAAACAAAGAAATTGCATCAGGTCAGCCAACCAATATAAGAGAATTCAACCTTGCATTCTACCCTAAAGAAAGAGGACCCTATAATTATGACACAACAAGCGTTTTCTCTCACGGATTAGCTCCTGATGGCTCACTTGCAAGACCAGAAACTCGTTGGGGAGGAATAATGAGGAAGCTTGAGGCAACAGATTTTGAAGCTGCAAACATAGAATATATTGAGTTTTGGCTAATGGACCCTTTTATTGGACAAGAAAACCCAGAAGGAGGAAAGCTATATTTTAATATTGGAGATGTTTCAGAAGATATACTAAGAGATGGAAGGAAGAGTTTTGAGAATGGACTGCCTACAACAGCAACTATTGTGGATGTGGACACAACCCTTTGGGGACTTGTTCCAAGAACTCAAGCCATTGTTAATGCTTTTGATAACGACCCAACTTCTAGACAATACCAAGACGTAGGATATGATGGACTTTCTTCAAGGAATGAATCCACTTTCTTTAATCGTTTCTTAGCAAAAGCACAAGAACAACTTGATATTGATGCCTACACTAAATTAAGTTCAGACCCTTCGGCTGATGATTTTCGATATTTCAAAAGCACATACTATGATAATAATAATGTTAAGATAACTGACAGATACAAGCATTTTAACAATTCAGAGGGAAACTCCGCAATAACAGATAATACAACCGAGCTATATTCAACACAACAGACCTCTCTTCCAAATGTTGAGGACATAAATCAAGACAATACCCTAAGTGAAGCCGAAAACTACTATGAGTATTCAATCAACCTTGACCCACAAAATTTAGTCGTTGGTCAAAACTACATAACAGATATTCAAAATGCAACTAATATTGCCCTTCCTAATGGAGAATATGTAGATTGTAAATGGTATCAGTTTAAAATTCCTATTCGTAATCCTCAAAAAACAGTTGGATCTATTCAAGGCTTCCAATCAATTCGTTTTATCAGAATGTTTTTAAGAGATTTCAAAGAGCCAGTAATCCTACGTTTTGCAACCTTTGAACTTGTTAGTGGTGATTGGAGAAAATACTCTGACAACCTACTTACACCAGGAATGTACCCAACAGGAACACAAACAGAGGGAACCACCTTCACTGTTGCCTCAGTTAATATTGAAGAAAACGGCAAGAGATCTCCTGTTCCTTACGTCCTTCCTCCAGGAATTGATAGAGAGAAAATGTATAGCTCAACCAGTTTCCAACAAATGAATGAGCAAGCACTAAGCATTAAGGTTTCTGACCTTTCGGATGGGGATGCAAGAGCAATTTACAAGACAGCAGAATTGGATATGCGTCAATACAAGAAACTAAAGATGTTTGTTCATGCTGAAAAGATGTATGAAAGAGATGCATATAAGAATGGAGAAGTTAGTTTATTCCTTCGTTTAGGTTCTGACTTCACAAGCAACTACTACGAATATGAACTACCACTTAATTTCACCCCTTGGTTTACTGGAGCAAGTGATGATAAAAGCATTTGGCCAGAAGCAAATAATATTGAACTAGATTTAGAAAAGATAGTTAAGGTTAAGGAAAACCGTAATGCAAAACTTCGTTCAGGAGATAACTCAGCCTCTTCCCTACTTCCATATTATGAAATTGTTGATGGCAGAAAGATAACCGTTCTTGGTTCTCCAAGCATAAGCAATGTTAAGGTGATGATGATAGGAGTTAGAAACCCTAAGAAGGTTCACATAAACGATAATGACGACATGATGCCTAAGAGCGTTGAGGTTTGGATTAATGAACTACGTTTAACCGACTTCAATAAGTCATCTGGCTGGGCAGCAACTGGATTTGCAAGAACAAACTTAGCAGACCTTGGCGACTTATCCCTTTCTGGGTCTTACCGCTCGGCAGGATTTGGAGGCTTGGAGCAATCCATTTCTGAAATCTCACAAGATAATATTGGAGCTTTCGACATCTCAACAAATCTTGAATTAGGCAAGTTCTTCCCAAAACAAATAGGGGTTAGACTTCCTATGCACTTTGACTACTCACAACAAGTTAGCAACCCTCGCTACAACCCCCTTGACCCTGACGTCCTACTTAAAAACGACCTTCTAACCTATAAGACAGAAAAAGAAAAGGACTCAATAAGAAATATGGTTCAAGACTATACCGCAAGAACCAACCTTAACTTTATGAATGTTCGTAAGGAAAAGACACCTACTGCTGATTCCAAACAATATCTATTAGGAATAGAAAACTTCGATGCCTCTTACTCCTATTCAAATGTTTATCGCAGAGATGTCGATATTTCATATAACTCAAAAACACAGCATAGGGGAGGAATTAACTATAACTACAACTTCAAACAAAGCCCATTAAGACCTTTCTCTAAAATTAAACTATTCCAACCAAGAGCTTTTGCAATAATAAAAGATATAACATTTAACTATAAGCCAAAGAATATAACCATAAGGACTGAGGCTATTAGAGATTTTGAAGAAACTCTTATTAGACCAAAAAGCCAAGGCATTGTTATTATGGAGCCTTTCTACTTCAAACAATTCTATTGGAATAGGGTCTATACATTTGCATACGACATAACTCAAAACCTTAAAATCAACTATAACGCATCAATGAATGCAAGAATTGATGAGCCAAGAGGGATGATTGACACAAGAGAAAAAAGAGACTCTGTTTGGTCGTCTGTTTTTGACCTCGGAAGGGCTCAGCAGTATAGACAAAAGACCGATATCACTTTCAATGTTCCAATTAATAAGATACCATTTATGGAATGGGTGAGAGTTTCGACAACATATAACGGAGAATATACATTTTCAGGCTCAAGCCAAGCCTTAGAAAGATTAGGAAACACGATTGAAAACTCAGCTCGTTTTTCTGTTAATACCAATTTAAGCTTCTCCTCAATCTATACCAAGATACCATTTATTAAGAGAGCCTTAGCAGATAGCAAACCTAATATAAAAAAGAAAGAAATCCCTAAACCTCCAAGAAAAGATAAGGACGAGAAAGATGAAACGAAAAAAGAAATTGATTTAAAAGACCCTAAACAAAAGCAAGATACGGTTGAGTCGATGGCAAAAAAGGTATTCAAGGCTGTTGGTAAATACTCCATAAGACTACTTACAAGCGTTAAACAAGCAAGTTTCAACTACTCAGAAAGCAACGGAACCTATATTCCAGGATTTATGCCAGTTGCAAAATTTGTTGGAATGTCACCTAATAATGGTTGGGCACCAGGATTTGGCTTTGTATTTGGCTCACAAGCAAACATAATGGACAAAGCAATCACAAGAGGATGGCTATCCAATGACTCACTACAAAACAATGCCTTCCAAACCAAAAGCAACCAAACACTAAATGGACAAATCTCTTTAGAACCAATTAAAGAGTTAAAAATAAATCTAAAGTTCAACCAAACACAATCAGAGAACTACGTTGCATATTATAAGTATGACGCAATGCAAAGTAAAATCGTTGGACCCTTATCACCAACAAGGACAGGAAATTTCTCAACCTCAATCATAACCCTCTCAACCCTTTTCTCCCCAATTGGAAAAGACAATACAAGCCAAATATTCCAAAACTTCTTAGATTATAGAGATATAATATCTTCAAGATTATCTGAGAACAACCCTAACGCAACAGGAAATATGGTATTAGACACAAGCAATGGCAAGTATTATCCTGATGGATATGGAGCCACCTCCCAACAAGTCTTAATTCCAGCCTTTCTTGCAGCCTACACAGGAACAGATGCAAACACAAGGTCATTAAATCCTTTCTCAAAAATGCCTCTACCTAACTGGACAATAGACTATAATGGCTTATCTAAGATAGAACTTTTCAAGAAATGGGTAAACTCCATAACAATTTCAAATGCCTATAACTCCACATATAATATTGGCTCATTCACATCCGACATAAGAGTTCCAGCCAACGACCCTCGATATGACTATGGCACAGAATGGATGAGGAATGAACTAAATAACAACTATCTACCAAAGGATGTAATTGACAATATAACAATTAACGAATCCCTAAGTCCACTTATCAAAATTGATGTAAACCTCAAAAACAGCATGCAAGCTAATTTTGAAATCAGAAAAGACAGGAGCCTATCGCTTAGCTTCTCCAACAATCAATTAACAGAAGTTAGCCGCCTATCCTATGTTCTTGGAGGAGGCTATAGATTTAAAGACGTAACGATTAACATAAGGTCGGGAGAATCAACAAGAGAACTAAAAAGTGATATTGACCTAAGAGCTACCCTAACATGGAATCAAAACACCACAATACTTAGGAAGATAGACCAGAAAGTAAACCTAATGTCTTCAGGCTCCGACGTCCTCAACCTCAACCTACAAGGCGAGTACTCCATTTCCGAAAAGATAATGCTAACCGCCTTCTTCGAGATGACAATCAACACCCCATACGTCTCCAACGCCTACCGTAACTCCATGACCCAAGGCGGATTTAAACTAAGGCTAATATTGTAAAATTCTTACTGCGTATTAAATTCCTAACTCTGCGTAATAATTTTTTAAAACGCTGTTTCATTTTTCTCTTTCTTTGATTCAATCTCCAATTCATGGCATGATGTTAGTCAATTCATGGCATGAAACAATAAGAATCATGGCATGAAACCACCAACATCATGGCATGATTCTGATACTGAATCTTCGTTATATTTCTTTCTTTC
>JAGNRX010000007.1 GCA_017988355.1 Bacteroidales bacterium
AATAAGTTGTGTCGAAGAATGATGGGTTTATGATTAGGTGGAGAACAATATTGGAATCGCAACCATAAACTGATGTTAAGTTCAGTTTATATGTTCCAGATTCTGTAAGAATGGTTCCTTGTGCATTATACTCGAAATTGTCGCATGCTGTATCGTAAATACTTACCCAGTCATAATGAGGATGAACTCTAACCATTCTGTTTGCAAAATGAGGACATCCTGAAGTATCCATAACTTGAACGATATAATTAAAGTCACTTGTAGGAGTAATTGTTATAGACTGAGTTGTCTCTCCTGTATTCCATTTATAATCTCCTTCTAAGGTTGCTGTTAGGGTTGTGGTTTCACCTTGGCAAAGAGACGAGTCGCCAACAATTCTAAGTATTCCTGTTGGGCTTTCAAGGCTAATAATCATTTCTAAGGTGTCTGTACATTGATTGTCTGCAAGTCCAGCAACTAATTTAACGACATAATCACCTGAGGATGAATATTGCTTAACTGGGTTGTCGATATATTGAATATCTTGGTCATCAAAAATCCATTGTATTGTTTCGCATCTTGTTTCAGGGGATAGTGGGTTTATGCCATCGGATGATATCCTGCTATTGTTTGTGAACTGAACCTCAAAGAAACAAGGTTGCCAGTTAACGGTGTAGGAGAAATCAGCTAAGGGGAAGCGTCTCCCTGCATAGGCCTTAATAATAAAACTACAGTTAGGGTTTTCTAAAGAAGATACTTTGCAGAAATAGCTTTGGGTACTATCTGTAACTATCTCTAAAACTCTTTTTGTGGAAAGTATTGTGCTGGGTCTTGAGGAAGAATACCACTTGTAGTTAAATCCTTCAGGTGCAGAGAATATATTTGTTTGGGTTTCGCCGCACGCTGTTGAGGTAACTACTTTTCTATTGCAATTTAAGGTATAGTAAGCATAACCAAAATGACCTCCTTCTCTACAATCATAAGTTGTTAGTCTTACTTTTATTACTTGACCATGGTATTGTGAAATATCAAATCCTACTGTTGTCCAGTCCTTAAAAATAACATTTGTGCCAGAAACACTGTTCCAACCTAAACTTGTGCTTGCAATAAAGTCTGCAAAACCACAAACGGAATCTATTAATTTATTTTCTTCATTTAGTATCTCTAATGTAAAACGAGGTTGGTCTTCTGGAGTATGATTAGGGTCTTCAAGTACAATTGCATACTTTAGAATCATTAGGTCGTAATTATTTGTATCAACCTCATATCTATAAGTTAAACTTTCTGCCTGAGCACCAATATTCCAGTTCCCTAATCTGACCGATGACATCTCTCCCTTAGGAACAGTCCTTAAAACACTTTTTGTCCTTAAATCTCTTTGAGCTGTGTCAAGATGAACAGTGTGGCGACTACTTATATCTAAATATCCTTTATCAATTAACCCATTAAACATATATGGAGATTGAAATGTTCCGTATGTTGCGGTTACGTCTGTGGATTTCAAATCGGTATAGTTCATGCAGTTGCCAGCTGTTTCAATATTAATAAATTCTAGTGTTTTGGCACATCTAATATTAAAATTATCACAATAAGAGAAGATGACTAAATCGTAATACCCTATAGAATCGGCAATTGGTAGAGTAATATAGTTTGTTATTGTTGTGTCGAAATGATAATTCGTTGATCCTCTTCTATTCCAACGAACAATCCACCCTGGAGAGCTTGGGTCGTTAGCCCATGAAATCAAAACATTACCATTAGAGATATTAGAAATACTAACATTATTTGAAATAGGACAAGAACATTTAGTCCATACAGAATCAATAGAGGGACAAATAATTGAATCATTACAATCATTATATATTGAATAGTAGTAAAGAGTATTGGGACTTAATCCAAAGAAGAATGCTGTTGTGTCGTTAGTTATTATGGTCGAGATTAATACTGTGTCTTGATATAATTTCACAGTCCATTCAATTGTGTCGCTTGGTTCTTTCCAATTAATACTAATTGAATTTTTATCAGAGGTGGCACTTGAGCTAAGAATTTGAGGGCAAGGACATTTTGTGCATATATCAAGACTCTTAATCTTACAAATAGAATCAAGTGGAACATTATGACAATTATTGAATATCATAAGCTGAAAGCATTCCATTGGAGCTAAAGTGTCAAAGACTGCAAAGTGATTTGTTGTTATAAGAGAATCGATAATTTCTCCATCCTGTAAAAGGAGTATTGTCCATTCAATATCATAGTTGGGATAAGTCCAAGAGGCAATTATGCTATCTGTTGTTGAGGTTGCAAAAAAAGTTAAGGGTAGAGCACATTGGCATTGAATCCAACACTTTTTTAAGATTGTTCTTTGGCAAGCATTTGATGTTGTGTCGCAAGGAGTATAGAGTTTTGCACCATAGTTTGCACAATGAATAAGGTCTGTTAGAAGAACGCTTGTGTCAGTGGTAGCTATGCGTTTTCTCGTGCCAGAAAGGAAATCACATTTTGAGCAATACTCCAAAAGCCACTCTTGACCAGGGGTTGTGCTGTTCCATGTTATTAGTGTTGTGCTATCGGTTAAGACCTCGATATTCATTTGAGGAATAGGAGGGCAAACATCACAAACACTAATAAATAATTCAAATCCAGTCTTTGGATTATCCGAGTCAACAATAAAGACAATTGTTATTGGTCCAACAGTTGATTTAACATCAATATTACCGAAGTTTGTGCCAGAATTTTCAAATAGTTTAGAGTTGGAGTTTGTGTCTCCATTATAAATAGTTAGTTTAGTCCTATTAAAGTTTTCAATATCATAAGTCCCTGTTAATACTATTCTTGTTGATTGACTTGCAGGAAAGATTGTAGTTTTGGCATTTGCCCTTATTGCATAATTACCCAATGCCCCTCCATTATCATAGAGAGTTCCGCTATTAGTGTGCACTTCCAAATAACCATAAATAGGCATATTATAGCTCTGAGAGAAAGCAGAAACACTAATAAGACTTAGTAGTAGAAACAGAAATATATTAAAAAACTTATTCATTCATATAAATTGCCATGTATTTTGCCATTTCATCTTGGACTTTCTTTGCTTCCTCATTTGCTCTGATTGCAAAGTTAGTTGTTTTGTCGGCAAATATAATAGCTCTTGAAGAGTTTACAAGCATTCCACAATCTTTTGTCATTCCATACTTTGAAACCTCTTCCAAAGAACCTCCTTGAGCTCCAACTCCAGGAACTAACAGGAAGCTATTTGGTGCTAATTCTCTTATCCTTGTAAACATTGTTGCTTGGGTTGCTCCACAAACAAACATTAAATTATCATCATCCCCCCAATTTTGGCTCTTTATCAAAACATCTTCAAATAAACTTAAACCATTTTCATCTTTTCTAAACTGAAAATCATTTGCTCCCTTATTTGAAGTAAGTGCAAGAAGAATTACCCACTTGTCTTTGTAGATAGTAAAAGGCTTAACCGAATCCTCTCCCATATATGGTGCAATAGTCATTGAGTCAAAGTTGAAATCTCCTTCTGGATCTAAGAAAGCTTTAGCATATTGTTCAGATGTATTTCCTATATCACCTCTTTTTGCATCAGCAATTGTGAAGCATTCTTTTCTAAAACCTGCCAAATAGTCCATTGTCTTCTTCAAGGATATAAGACCTTTTATGCCATTACTTTCATAGAAGGCAAGGTTAGGTTTGTAAGCAACGGTATAGGGAAGGGTTGCATCAATTATTGCCTTGTTAAAAGAAAAAATTGGGTCTTCTTCACTAAGTAAGTGAGCTGGTATTTTATTTATATCAGAATCAAGTCCAACGCATAGGAATGATTTCTTTCTCTTTATTAGTTCAATTAAGTCTTGACGGTTCATATATTATTTATTTTTTATTAATCAATTCAACGAAATACTTATAAAGTTTTTTCTTAACCTCTTCTATATCTATTTCTTTGCCTGTTTCTTTTTTAATTGAGGTTACTCCTTTATCTAAAAATCCACAAGGATTAATGTGGCTGAAATAATTTAAATCAGTATTAACATTAAGAGCAAAGCCATGCATAGTAATATATCTTGAAGCCTTAACTCCAATTGCACAAATCTTTCTTGCAGTCTTTTCCTTGCTATCTATCCAAACCCCTGTTGCTCCTTCCATTCTTTCGCATACTATTCCATACTCTTTCATAGTCAGAATAACCATTTCTTCAACTGTAGAGATATAGGTTTTCAATGATAGACCCAGAGCTTCAATATCTAAAATTGGGTAGCCAACAATCTGACCAAATCCATGATAAGTTATATCACCGCCTCTATTTGTCTTGTAGTAGGTTGCATTAATCTTCTTTAAAAACTCATCATTAATCAAGAGATTGTTTATTTCTCCGTGTTGTCCAAGAGTATAGACGTGAGGATGTTCACAAAGAATGAAATCTTGCTCAATTGTGTTTGAAGGGTTATTTATTTTATCAGAAACTTTCTTATTAAAAATAAGTTCTTGTTTATCCCAAGCCTCTTTATAGTCAATTAAACCCCAGTCGATATAGTTGAAATTTATCATTAAATGTTTTTTCTTATTATATTTGCAAATGTAGTAAATCTTTTTCATTATTAAAGAGGTTTTCCAGCTTAAATTAATTAAGCAAAATAAAACAAAGATTCATCAAAATGAATCAAAGAAAGAGAAAAATGAATCAAAGAAAGAATTTGCTGAATCAAAGAAAGAAAAAATTAGATCAAAGATTCAGCAAAATGAAACAAAGACTTGTGTTTTCTAAAATTAATTTACAATTTGTTTTTTCCAAAACTACCCTATAAGTCAAAGATTATTCTTAATTTTACACGAAATTTGAATCAATAAAAATAATAAAATACCTATGAATACGTTTCAAGAAAATTTACAAAAAGCTATTTCTCAAATAATTAAAGTGTCAGATAATATAATTTTATCTGATAAAGCCTCACAATTAGATATAGATATTTTGCTTGAAAAACTAAGAAAGGCGTATGATGTTGCAATTTCATTTGAAACAGAGAAAGAAGAAATACTTATTCAAGCTCCAATAATTATTGAGAAGAAAGAAAAAGAGCTAGAAGAAAAAGAGCTTTTGGTTGAGGAAGTTATAGAAAAAGATATTGAGCAGGAGGAAGAAGAGCCAGAAAGTGATGAGGTCTTTTTTGAAGAAAGTCCTGAAATCATAATTGAGGAGAAAGAGCAAGAGGTTGAACAAGATGAACAAGAAATTGAGAGTAGTGAAGAAGCTATAATTAATGAGAAAATTGAAGAGCTAGTAGAAGACACTAAAGAGGAAGCTAGGGAGATTGAAAAGGAGATAATTGAAGAAAAGATTGAACTTCAAGAGCAAATAGCTGTTTCAAAACAAATTCTAATTGAACCTGAAACTCTATTTGATACTGATCCAATTGTAAATGAAACAATCGAGAAGGTTAAGCCAATCGAAACTCCTTCTGTTCTAAAGTATTTGAACGAACAAATGCCTAAGAAGAATGAAGTTGGTCAGATGTTTGAGAAAAAAGAGATAGAGATTATTCCCAATAAACAAAGTTCTCAAATTGAGAAAGAGATAGTAATTGAAATCCCAATTGAAGAGGAGAAAATTGAAGTGAAGCCTATAATTGAAAAATCAATTAGTTCAAATAATCAATATTCAACAACAATTGGAGAGAGGTATTCTCAAAACAAATCAGTTTTAGATAACATTTCAAACTCAGCCAATAGGACAGATATTTCTTCACGCTTCAAATCAAATAGTTTTGATCTTAGGACTGCAATTGGAGTAAATGAAAAGTTTATGTTTATAAATGATTTGTTTTCAGGGAACCTTAGGGCTTATACTGAATTTATTCAAAAGCTTAATGAGGCAGAGTCTTTAGACAAAGCAAATCAAATCCTTAATCAGACAAAAGAGGATAATCGTTGGATAACAAACTCTTTGCCATATACAACGCTTCACGAAATAATTATAAAGAAGTTTCATTATTAATTCAATCAGAAATATTGGCAATGGATAAAAAGTATTATGTTGAAGTGGCATCAAACCAGAGAAATCATATTGGGGAATATATTTGTGGAGATATGTTCCTTTCAAAAAGATTTAAGGGAGAGGGGCGTTTAATATCTGTTTTGGCAGATGGAATGGGTCATGGAGTTAAGGCTAATGTTTTAGCAACCTTGACTGCAACAATGTCCCTTAGCTTTGCTGAAGAACATAAAGACCCTCAAACAATTGGAGATATAATTATTAAAACCCTCCCTGTCTGTAGTGAGAGGAAGATGAGTTATGCAACTTTCACCATTGTTGATGTTGATAATGGAGAGGTAAATATTCTTGAATATGATAACCCTCAATGCTTAGTTTTTAGAGGTGCTAATCTTCTTGAATTGGAATGGGAAAAACTTAAACTTGAAAACGCAGATAGCTTAGGAAGAAGTCAAGATATAAATGTTTGTAAGTTTATACCCGAAAAAGAAGATAGAATAATATTTATCTCTGACGGAGTAACACAATCAGGAATGGGCTCCCCAGACTTTATGCTTGGCTGGACTCACGAAAGATATACTGAATTTCTTAAGGAAACCATTGTTCATGAAAGACATATTTCAGCTTTTAAGCTTGCTCAAAGAGTAGTTAATAAGGCTTATGCAAACGACAATTTCAGAGCAAAAGACGATACTTCTTGTGGTGTAATTTATTTTAGAGATCCAAGAAGAATGATAATTGCTACAGGACCTCCTTTTTCCAAAGAAAGCGACAAGGAATATGCACAAAAGATTATGAGTTTTGGAGGGCCTAAGGTTATTTGTGGAGCAACAACAACTGATATTATTTCAAGAGAAATGGACATTAAGGTTGATGATAATTTTGAAGCAACCGACCCAACCCTACCGCCAATGTCTAAGATGGAAGGCATAGATCTTGTTACCGAAGGCATACTAACTCTAAATAAAGTAGTAACAATTCTTTCAAACAACACAGAGTCAACGATGAACCTGAGAAATGGGCCTGCGGATGAAATTATTAAACTTCTTTTAAATAGTGATGAAATAGTTATAATGGTTGGAACACAAATAAATAAAGCTCATCATGATCCAACAATCGGAATTGAAATTGAGATAAGAAGAACAACAATTAGGAGGTTAGAAGAGGTGTTGGAAAAGAAATTTATGAAGGAAGTAATTGTAGAATACATATAAAATTTATACCTTTGCCTCTCATTATTTTAAGAGAAATTATTAAACAGGGAATAAAACTAAAATAGAAATGATAAAGAAATTAATATTTTATCTATTAATTGCATTAAGCACTTCGGCTTTTTCACAAACTTATATTAGGGATGCAGAACTTGGAGACAAGAATGCTCAATATCGTTTGGGAAGAATGTACGAAAGAGCAGATAGAATGCCAAAAGATATTGCAAAGGCTCTTTACTGGTACGCAAAGGCTGCCGAACAAGACCAACCTCAAGCAATTCAAGCATTGGCAGAGCATTATTTTTATGGTCATGAGGTTGATCGTAAGCCTCGTTTGGCACTAACCCTTTTTCAAAGAAGTGCTGAATTTAAAAATATTGAAGCCTATTACTGCCTTGGAGAAATGTATTTCTATGGTCAAGGAACAACACAAGACTATAAGCAAGCCTTTTCATGGTATAAGAAAGCAGCTGACGAGGGAAATCTTGCAAAAGCACAGTATAAGATTGGCGAATTATTATTTGAAGGAACTTATGTGAAGCAAGATAAGGCAATGGGCATAAACTACATTAAGCTTGCTTTCCAAAACGGTTACCCAAAAGCCTACGAATATTGGACAGAAAAAGAAATGTGGAAATACGAAAATAAATAATAGCAATATATGAAAAGAAGATTAGTCTTTTTAATAATAATACTTTTTTGTTCATCTTTGGCTTTCACTCAAAACTTAGAGCAAAAGGCAAAGATAGGAAACGTTCAAGCTATGCATGACTTAGCTAAAGAATACTATTCAGGAATAGGACGTTTACAAAATAAAGCCACAGCCTTAACTTGGTTTGAAAGAGCTGCAAACAAAAACCATATTGAATCAATGTACTCCACTGCTCAAATGTATGAAAAGGGAGAAACTACAAAGGTTGATTTAAGAAAAGCATTCAATTATTATATCCTTGCTGCAGAAAAAGGACATTTTGCATCTCAATTAGTTGTTGCACAAAAATTAGAAAAAGGAGAAGGAACATCAAAGAGCGATAGTAGAGCATATTTATGGTATAGAGTATGTGCAGAGAGAGATGAACAGCTTGCTTGTAGAAAATTAGGAGATTATTTTAAAGAAGGGAAGATTGTTCCAAAAGATCATTCTCAAGCTAAGTTCTGGTATGAAAAAGCTATTGAAAAGAATGATATTGAAGCAAAAGCATCCTTAGCTTATTTATATATTGCAGATGAGGGCTTGGCTCCAAACTTTGAAAAAGCAAAAGAATTAAATCAAGACCCCCTTAAAGAATTAATCCCTACATCATTTTTTGTTGAAGGAATGATTAATAAACAAGAAGAAGGAGAAGCCAAAAAGAAAGCTGCTTTTGAAAATCTTTTGAAGTCCAGACAATTTGGAATAGAAAAAGCTAACTATCATCTTGCAATGATGTATTACAATGGAGAAGGAACTCCAAAAAACGTATCTCAAGCTTTCAAGATAATGGAAACTTTGAAATCAGATTATGATAGTGAAGTCGGGTATATAATGGCAAACGCATATAGAAATGGAGAAGGAGTTGAGGTTGATCAGGCAAAAGCAATAGAAAATTATAAAAAGTCAGCTAATGCAGATAATATTGAGGCATGTAAGGCTTTAGCTCAAATATATAAAACAGGCTGGGGAGTTAAAAAAAATATAAAAGAATCAAGATTATGGGAGCAAAAAGCTAATATGCTTACAAATCCTACACCTAAAAACGCAAAAAGGAAATAACAAAACTAAGACAAGATATAAAACTCAAAACTCTAAAGATTATGGCAAAAATAGATAACATAGCAAAGCAAAATGCAGAACAGTGGCTATCAAGTAAAGCTATAGACCAGAACACAAAAGACGCCATTAAAGATATGATGGCAAACAATATTGAGCAGTTCAATGAGTCTTTTTATCGCAATTTAGAGTTTGGAACTGGAGGACTTAGGGGCATAATGGGTATTGGAACAAATAGAATGAACCAATACACTATTGCAATGGCTACTCAAGGTTTTGTAAACTATATAATCAAGTCTAATCCCAACAAAGAAATCGAAACTGTTATTTCTTTTGATAATAGAAATAACAGTAAGGAGTTTGCATTAATAACTGCAAGAGTTATGGCTGCAAATGGATTTAAGGTTAACCTTTTCAAAGAACTAAGACCAACCCCTGTTTTAAGTTTTGCAGTTCGTCATCTGAATTGTGATGCAGGAGTTATGGTTACTGCTTCGCATAATCCAAAAGAATATAACGGATATAAGGCATATTGGAATGATGGAGGACAATTGGTTAGTCCTCATGACGATCTTGTTATTGAAGAAGTAATTAAGATTAATGACTATGCTCAAGTTAAACTTCAAGACAATGACAATAATATTACTATAATTGATAATACATTTGATAATATTTACTTTGATGAGCTTGTAAAGCTAAGCCTTAATCCAGAAGCTATAAAAAATCATTCAGATATTAAGATTTGCTATACCCCTTTGCATGGAACAGGAATAACAATGGTTCCTAAAGCATTGGAGTTGTTTGGGTTTAACAATGTTAATATAGTAAAGGAGCAAGCTATTGTTGATGGTAATTTTCCAACTTGCAAAAGCCCTAATCCAGAGGAACAATCAGCAATGGAATTAGGATTAAAACTTGCAAAAGAAATTGATGCTGATGTCCTTCTTGCAACAGATCCTGATGCAGACAGAGTAGGAATTGCTGTGAAAGACCAAACGGGTAATTTTATTCTTATTAACGGCAATCAAACAGCAACAGTCTTAACCTATTATATACTCAAACAATTAAAGAAGCAAGGCAAACTCAAAGGCAATGAATATACTATAAAAACAATAGTTACTTCCGAGCTAATTAAAAAGGTTTCTGAAAGCTTTGGAGTAAAAAATTATGATGTCTTTACAGGATTTAAATTTATTGCAGACAGGATATTATCTCTCGAAGGAAAAGAAAAGTATATTTGCGGAGGAGAAGAGAGTTATGGATTTTCAATAGGAGATTTCGTTAGAGATAAAGATGCAATTTCAGCATGTTGTCTAATAGCAGAAATATGTGCTTGGGCAAAAGAACAAGGTAAAACATTCTTCGACATATTGCTTGATATATATCTTGAATATGGATTCTATAAGGAAGACTTGCTTTCTATAACGATTAAAGGGAAATCTGGAGCTGAAGAAATTCAAGAAATGATGCGCTCTTTTAGAGAAAACCCGCCAAAAACCCTAATAGGTCTTGAAATAGTAAAGATAAAAGACTATCAAAAGCAAATCACCATAGACATAAAGACTAAGGAAGAAGAGAAACTTGAATTCCCAAAATCAAATGTACTTCAGTTCTTTTTGGAAGATGGAAGTAAGATATCAGTTCGTCCTTCAGGAACAGAACCTAAGATTAAATTCTATTTTGGAGTTTTCAATAAACTAAACTCAATTAAAGAATTCCCTGAACTATTTAAACAAGCAGAGGCTAAAATCCAAGCAATAATTAAAGAGCTTGGGCTTAAGAAAAACTAATATTATATATTTTCCTTTCTCAATAATATAAGAAATTAAATAAAAACATACGAAAGTTTTTATTTCACTCGTTTGTATTAAATGTTTTTTATTTTAAAAGAACTTTTTAACGCTTAAGATTATTAAAGCTTATGAAAAAACGATTCTATTTCTTTATTGCTCTATTCATTATTATTATGGGGAGCATTAATGCTTATTCTCAAACCAATGTTTCTAAAAAGGGTTCCGTTACAGGTAAGGTTTTAAATAAGAATACTAATAAGCCAATCTCCTATGCAAATGTTATGATATTAGGCACAACAATAGGTTCTTCAACTGATGAGAATGGTTATTTCGAAGTTAAGGATATACCTATTGGTTTTGTTAGAGTGGTAGTTAGTGTTGTTGGTTATAAATATGTTATTTCTGATGAGCTTCAGGTTTTCAATAATCATAGTGCATACACTATTATTAAAATGGAAGAAGCTCCACAGGACTTAATGGAAGTTAATATAGTTGCAGTTCAAGAAAGGAGTAATGAATCCCCAATTTCTCTTAGAACAATTTCTCTTCAAGATATTGAAAAGTCACCAGGGAGTAATCGAGATGTTTCAAAAGCTGTACAAAACCTCCCAGGTGTTGCTGCTGGGGCTATTAACAGAAACGACTTAATTGTTAGAGGTGGAGGCCCTTCTGAAAACATATTCTTTTTGGATGATGTTGAAATACCAATCATAAATCACTTTGCAACACAGGGTGCATCAGGAGGTGCAGTCGGAATTCTTAATCCAGACTTCATTCGCCAAGTTGATTTTTTCACAGGAGCCTTCCCTTCAAATAGAGGTGGAACTCTGAGTTCTGTTATGAATATAAAGCAAAAAGAAGGTTCGAGAGATAAGATGCACTTCAAGGGATCAATAGGTGCTTCCGACCTTGCCCTAACGTTTGATTTACCTATCAAAGACAATAACCTTTTGTTTTCTTATCGTAGAAGTTACTTGCAATTTCTCTTTACCGCAATAGGACTTCCTTTCTTGCCTACTTATGATGATATACAATTCCGCTATAAATGGAATATAGATGAAAAGAATGAATTGTTATTTCTTGGTCTTGCAGCTTTTGATCGCTCTAAACTAAACCTTACGATAGAGAAACCATCAGAATCGCAACAATATCTTCTTAATACATTGCCAGACTATAACCAACTAAGTTATACTGTTGGTGCAGTCTATAAACACTATAATACAAACTCAATTGATATGCTTGTCCTTAGTAGAAATATGCTAAGAAATGCTTTTGAGAAATATCCAGATAATGATAAGAACTTAGCAAAGGTATTAGATTATTCTTCAATTGAGGCAGAGAATAAATTTAGATACGAGAAAAGATATACAACCCTTCCTTTTGAGCTTAGCTTCGGAACAAACCTCCGTTATTCTAAATACACCAACGAAAGCAAAAGAACTATTAATGTAAATAGTATTATATTTGAAGATAACTATAACTCACTAATCGATTTATTCTCCTATGGGTTCTTTGTTCAAACAGGAGACTCTTATTTCAAAGAAAGACTTAAACTTGGAATGGGAGCAAGGTTTGACGGCAATACTTATTCTACACTTATGTCAAACCCACTTGTTCAGTTTTCTCCTCGCATTTCAGCTTCCTATCTTTTAACCGATCATCTCTCAATAAATGCAAATATAGGGCACTATGCAAAAGAACCATCTTATACTTCGATGGGATACAAAGATTCAAATAATGTATTTGTAAATAAGAAAACCCTTAAATACATTCACGTAAATCATTTTGTTGCAGGTTTGGAATTCAATGCTAAAGCTAAGATTAAGGCAAGTCTTGAAGGATTCTACAAGCAATATTATAACTATCCAATAACTCTTAATGAAGGAATAAGCCTTGCAAGTAAGGGAAATGATTTTGGAGCAGTTGGTGATGAGCCCTTAACCTCAGACGGAAGAGGAAGAGCTTATGGAGTTGAAGCATTATTTACGGCAAGAGATATTGAAAAGTTTAATTTCTATGCAGTCTTTACCTATTTTATTTCTGAATTTACCAATAGGGACGGAAAGTTTATTTCATCCTCATGGGACAATCGCTTTATCCTTAATCTAACTGCAAGTCGTGAGTTCAAATATGATTGGTTAGTTAGTGCAAGATGGCGTTTGATAGGAGGAAGTCCATATACTCCAATCGATGAATATGTATCCTCGCAAATCAATATTTGGGATGTAAGAAACCAACCATCATTAGATTATAGTAAATTCAACACCCTACGATTAGGAAACTACCATCAATTAGATATTAGAGTAGATAAGAAATTTGCATGGAAGAATCTTGATATTACATTATATATAGACGTTCAAAACGTATATAACTACAAGTCTGAATCTGCACCAATCTATGTCAACACCTTAAACGGATTACCTAATATTAATCCAAATAATAACCAAGAATACATCTTAAGAAATATATCAACCACAACAGGCACAGTTCTGCCAACATTTGGCTTAATAGTTTATTTCTAAAACTTGATATTCTCAGATATTTTTTGTATATTTGCATAATGAAACTAGTAGGAGTGAGTTCTTAGATGTTTTAATTCAAAATTTCCAATTATTCTTCTTTAAATAAAATGATGTGCATCTTTCACCCCGAAAGATGCACATCATTTGCTATGAAAGATGTGCATCATTTGGATATTGAAACGGCGATTCGAGAGTTTTATATGAAGACTTAGGAAGTTAAATCGCCTAATAAATTTTCTTAAATAGGGATATATTTTTTTCTTAGTTTAATAAATATAATTGATAAGAAGTGTTGTAGAATAACAAACAGGAACTACTTATTATTATTCTGCAATTTATAACGAAATGTTATAAATTCTTAATTCTGTTTATTTGTAATAATAATTTACACTGGAAAATTGTTTGAATCATTATTAGTTGTATTTTTGCAGTCTAATAATCAAACAATAAATTATTTAACAGATGAAATTTAAAATAACCTATCTATTATTATTTATACCAATATTATTTTTAAGCAGTTGTGTTTCAGACTTTGAAAGTGCTGAAAAATCAGATTACTTTGATTTTGCAACAGTAAACAGGTATAAATTAGACTTGAATTATTCAAAGAGAAATGATTCAAAAGTATCTTTTGAGATATATAAAGAGAACCCAGTTAATGCAAATGGTCAAAGAATTAGTAACTTGAAGCCTATTGCTAAAGGATTTACTGATAAGAATGGACGAGCAAACTTTGATGTCTTTATTCCTTCAGGACTTAAAACATTTTATGTTTACACCTCGGACTTAGGAGTCCCTTCTTTATTGGAGGCTTTTGCTGAAAATAATGTTATTAGATTCGTTAATAACAACATTGAAACTAAAGCAACACCTAGTTATGGTGTGGAAGCAAGAGATTCGTATTGGAATACAGGTCTTGGAGGATGGACAAATAATGGATCGCCTCAGGCTCTAATGACTCCAAGTATTGTTTCTTCTAGACTTTTAGCTGATGTTAGAAGTACTTTACCAGAGGGTGTTTCTTTAATTGCAACCAAACCATATCTACTTTCTGATAATACAAGTACAAAAATAATAGAAGATGCGAATGTGTTTTTGACATTTCTACATGAAGGAGCTGGATATCAAAATTCAATGGGGTATTTTGTTTATCAAACCAATAATCCACCAACATCAGTTAGTGATATAGATGAAATATTAGTGTTTCCGAACACTTCATATGCTCAAGAAAAGGATGGTGTTTTAAGCACTGGAGATAAGGTTCAGCTAAAATACAAGAATCCAATAACAAACGCTTTTAGTTATGTTTTTCCTGCGGGAACTTCAATAGGTTGGGTATTGGTATCAGAGGGTTTTGAAAAGAAGTC
>JAGNRX010000106.1 GCA_017988355.1 Bacteroidales bacterium
CTAAAATACACCCCTCCAGCTCCTAATTTTAATGCCTGAGAAGATTTAGACTTAAAAAAATTATAGCTAAGAAGAAGATTGTACATCCCCGCATTAAACTTATAATCGATATTATCATATCTATAATTGAAAGCTAAGAAAATCTTATTATTATAATCTAACTCATAGTAAGGGATGAAATTACGCCAATGCTTTCCTCCAAAAGGCACCGTGTATGGATCAAAAATATCAAAAACCAGATATCCTCCCAACATAAGAGGAGATAGATTTAACCCTATAGTATGATGAAACTTAGAAGGTGTCTTAATTGGCATCTCCTCTTGTGAATAAACCAAGAAAGAGGATAAAAGGAAAATCGTAAAAAATAGTTTTTTCATAATATAAGTTTCATTTATAACCTCAACTTAGATATAATAACCGTATTTGTTTTCTAATAATCGACATTCCCTACATAGAAATAATCTTTTAACTCGGCAAAGATAGTAAAATGTTTGAATTTAGGGCAAAGAAGAAGAATGAAAATTAATTGCCCTTATACTATTTTTCAAATTACTCTATTGGTTTATTATTTAGTAAGCCTTTTAATTTCTCTATATCTTGGAATGCTTTCTTTGCAATACCTTTTACTATTTCCTTTAAATTATTATCATCAGCAAGATTAAATATCTCAGGAGAATCAAATGCCATAAAATTCAATTGAGGATTAGTATATTGCTTCCCAAGACTCCATTCATTAGGAATATAGTTTTCATCACATATTTTCACCAATCGCCTATATTCATCATAATCAGAATTATCTTGTCTTTCTGGTTTTTCTCCTTTTTTAAGAATAAATCTAGAAGATACTGAATCATATATTGAACACTTCCAAAATATTGACAAATCATTTTCTAAATGGACACATATTTCCAAACCATAATTTTTATCTCTCTGACTATTTCTTTTATAAAAATTCTCAATGTGTCCAACTAATCTATCTTTAAGCCCTTCACTTTTTTCAATTTTAAGATCTTTATTTATTTCTAATGCAATGATTAATGCATCCCAAAATCTAATTTGGAGCTCTTGTTTTGCTTTGGTAAAATTGTTAGAAATCACTCTTGAAGACGAAAGTGCTTCTTTTGACATTAATATCTCATTGATTATTTCATTACTCATAGCTTTATTTGTTGATTGATCTGTTAAATGTTTAATAAGATTAATATAATGACCTATTCCTTCTCTCAATAGAGGCTGATTGACTGATTCTTTTTTACATGTTTCCAACCATAATATAATATCTTCCTTATATGAAATTGTGTGATAATCTTTATCTATCTTCAAACCACGTTTACTAAAATCTTCAGCATCTTTACCATCTAATGTGAGATAGTAAACATTCTTTTTACTATAGTTACAATATCTTACTAATTGATCTTCTTGATCACCTGCATATATTTTATTCTCAATAATTATATCATTATTATATTTATCCTTTATATAGATATCAATCCTCCCTCCTTTTGCATCAATACCCACACCTGTTTTTTCACCAATATAATATTCTGCTTTGACAAATGCACTTTTACAATCAAAGTTTTTAATTTCAAATTGAGAAACAAACAGCTTAAGGAAGACTTCTTTTTGACCGTGAGAGCCTTTTGGGTTTAATAGTTCTGTTAGAAAAGCTGAATGAAGTCTAACCTCTTCTGTTGTTAAGCCTATTACTTTAAAGATATTAAAGTTCTCGCCTGAAAGACTTTCTATCTCAAAGTAATGCTTTCTTATTGTTCCTATCTTATTTAATAGTGATTGTATTGTATCCATTATTAATTTTATTAATTATAAAATATTCATAGGCAAAGATAGTAAAATGGTTGAATTAACAATAAAAAAGAAGCCTAAAAATGAATCACTGAACTAATTTATTGAATCAAAGAACTAATTTACTGAATCAAAGAACTAATTTGCTGAATCAAAGAACTAATTCGCTGAATCAAAGAAAGGATTTACTGAAACAAAGAGTTATTTTAGGGATAGTGGGGAAAGAAAAAAGGCAACCCAAATTAATGAATTGCCCTTAGTATTGTTGTTAGTTAGTTTAAGTATTGACTACTTATTAACTTTAAATTTAGTTTCTCCGTCTTTGATGAAAGATACAATTTGGTTTGCTGCTGCAATTCCTGCGTTTAGGTTTGCTTCTGCTGTTTGTGCTCCCATTTTCTTTGGTGAAGCAAAAACTCTTGGTGCAAATTGATTCAATTCTTCTTGGTTTGATGCTGGAATATCAGTACAGTATTTTAAATCTGTTCTTTCTGTTAGCAACTTAACCATTCCTTGTTCGTCAATAACTTCTTTACGTGCTGTGTTTATCAAACATCCACCCTTAGGCATTTTTGATAATAGGTCGAAGTTAATTGATTTCTTAGTTTGTTCTGTTGCTGGAATATGAAGAGATACATAGTTACAGTTAGAATAAAGTTCTTCAATTGTTGAAGCTACTCTTACTCCGTCTGCTTTCATTTGTTCTTCTTTTACGAATGGGTCAAATGCCCAAACTTCCATACCCATTGCTTTTGCTTTTGTAGCCACTAAACGACCTACGTGACCGTAAGCATGGATACCAAGTTTCTTGCCAATAAGTTCAGATCCTGTTGCTGGAGTGAAACAAGTACGAGCCATATAGATCATCATACCTATTGCAAGTTCTGCAACTGCGTTTGAGTTTTGTCCTGGTGTGTTCATTGCAACAATTCCTCTTTCTGTGCAAGCTGCAAGGTCAAGATTATCGTATCCTGCTCCTGCTCTAACTACAATTTTAAGGTTTTTTGCTGCATCGATAACTTCTTTTGTAACGTTATCTGAACGAACTATTAATGCATCAACATCAGCAACTGCTTTGTATAGGTCATTAACGTCTGTGTATTTTTCTAAAAGAGCTAGTTCAAAGCCTGCTCCTTCTACTATATTTCTTATTCCGTCAACCGCTGCTTTTGCAAATGGTTTGTCGGTTGCTACTAATACTTTTGTCATAATAATTACGCGTTTAATTTTTCAAACTCTTGCATACAAGCTACAAATGCTTCAACTGATTCTGTTGGACAAGCATTATAGATAGAAGCACGGAAACCACCAACTGAACGGTGACCTTTAATTCCAATCATTCCTCTTTCTTTTGCAAATGCCATAAAATCTGCTTCTTTTTCTTTGTACTCTTCATTCATAACGAAACATACGTTCATGATAGAACGGTCTTCCTTAACGGCTGTTCCTTTGAACATTTTGTTTCTGTCGATTTCGTTATAAAGTAGGTCTGCTTTGTGAACGTTGATTTTGTTCATTGCTGCAACTCCACCAAGTTCTTTAACCCATTTCAATGTTTCGTGCATAACGAATATTGGGAAAACAGGAGGTGTGTTGAACATTGATTTATCTCTTGCTTCTTTACCAACATGTGTTTTGTAATCAACCATTGCTTGAAGTTCTCTAACGCCATTTCCAATAAGGTCTTTTCTGATGATAACGAAAGTTACACCTGCTGGTCCAACGTTCTTTTGAGCTCCACCATATATCATTGCATATTTAGAAATATCAACTGGGCGAGACATAATATCAGATGACATGTCAGCTATAAGATTAACTGGACAATCGATATCTGTTTTTAGTTCTGTTCCGTAAATTGTGTTATTAGTTGTGATATGGAAGTAATCTACATCTGTTGGGATGGTGTAGTTTTTAGGAACGTAAGTATAGTTTTTGTCTTCAGAAGAAGCAACAACCTCAACTTGTCCGTAGAATTTAGCTTCTTTAGCTGCTTTTTTTGCCCAAACACCTGTTTGAAGGTAAGCTGCTTTTGTTTTAAGGAAGTTAGCTGGGATATGGAAGAATTGAGTTGAAGCACCACCACCTAAGAATAAAACTTCATAGTTTTCTGGGATGTTTAATAATTCTCTCCACAAAGCTTCAGTTTCAGCCATTGTTCTTTCCCAACCTGGTGTACGGTGAGAGATTTCAAGTAGGCCAATGCCTGTGTTGTCGAAATTACGAATAGCTTCGATAGCTGATTCAACTGCTTGTTTTGGCAAAACGCAAGGACCTGCGTTAAAGTTATGTACTTGTTTCATTTTTCTTTTAATTTAAAGGGTTTATTTTAATTAATCTTCTTAATATAACAACTATATGTTTTTGCAAAGTTAAGACTTATTTTTTAAACAACAAGGAAAGAAATTAAATAAATTAATTCACTATTTAAATTATTTGGGATTTTGATTTAATAGGTCTGAAAAAAACATTACTTTTGCATAATATGAATTTAGAAAAGCAATTAAAACTCCCAATATTTGAGATTGTTCAGCAGGTTGCGGACGAAATGAAAATAGAAACCTACGTTGTGGGTGGATGGGTAAGAGATGTGATATTGAAAAGAGAGAGCAAGGATGTCGATATTGTTTGTGTTGGTAGTGGTATTGAGCTGGCAAAGAAAGTTGCTAAGAAGATAGGAAAGCATTCTAAAGTTAGTATTTTTAAGAACTTTGGAACGGCTATGGTGAATTATTATGAGGGTGATACTAATTGGCAGATAGAATTTGTTGGAGCAAGGAAGGAGTCATATAGTCGTGATAGCAGGAACCCAATTGTTGAGGATGGCACCTTAGAAGAAGACCAAAACAGAAGAGATTTCACCATTAACGCAATGGCAATATCACTAAACAAAGCAACTTATGGTGATTTGATAGACCCTTTCAATGGACTGCAAGATATAGAGAACAAAATCATACAAACCCCACTTGACCCAGATATTACCTTTTCCGATGACCCACTAAGGATGATGAGAGCCATAAGGTTTTCAACCCAGCTTAAGTTTTTCATACATAATGACACCTTTGACGCAATCACAAGA
>JAGNRX010000008.1 GCA_017988355.1 Bacteroidales bacterium
TTTCAATTCTTGTTCCTCCAGCAGAAGTAATATAATTTTTCACAGCAGCATCTACTGTTGTTGTAAAATCGTAAATTTGATCAATTTCTTCCATAGACACCTTTTCAATTTTCACTTTAACAGTTTCATCTTGCGAGGTAGTTTTTTTCTCATCTTTTTTTGAGCAAGCAGTCATAACCATTGCTACTGCCATCAATAAATAAACTATTTTTTTCATTGTATTTCTTATATTTTAATTCTTTGTATATTTAATTCTTTTTTTCTTATCAATTATTGTTGACTACCCATTACTTTTTCTAAATTAGCTTGAGAAGACAAAAAATTGAATAAGGATTGTTGAAGGTTTAAGCTTGCTTGAGTTAATGAAAGTTCAGAATCGTTTAGTTCTAAAATTGTTCCAGAGCCAACTTGATAACGAACTTTTGCAATTTCGTATCCACGTTGAGCTTGTTTTATTGCGTCTTTATTAACTATCAATTGTTCTTTTGCTGCATTCATTGAATTGATAGCAGCTTTCACCTGTAGGTTTAAACCATCTTTAGCATACTCTCTTTGGATTTCTAAACCTTTAATTGCCATTTCAACTTGTTTAGCCTGATTTACCTTTGTCATACCAGCAAAAAGAGGAACAGTTAATTGAAGTCCAACAGAAGCAGAACCAATCCATGTGTAATCTTTGAACTTAAAATTTTCTGCTTGGGTTTGGTAGATATAACTACCATTTGCAGAAAGCATTGGTAGGTGCTGTGTGTTTATAACTTTCAATTGATTTTTAAGACCTAGAATATTATAATCTAAAAGTTTTAAGTCAGAGTTTTGAGCTAAAATTGAATTATTATTAACTTCAGTAAGAATATTAATGTTGTCATTAAAACTATCTAAATCTTCCTTAATTATTATATTTTGTTCTGGAGGTAAGGATAGAATCATTCGTAATTGCATAATAGATAATTCAACTCCATTCTTAGCATTGATAAGCATTGGGTTAAGATTGTTTACGTTAACTTGAGCTCTAATATAATCGTATTCAGAAACAATTCCTTGTTTGTAGGAGTTCTCAATATTTTTTAAAGTTTCAAGTGCATTAGTATGACTTTGCTGTAAAACCTTTAATGAACTTTTAGAAAGCAAAACAGTATAGTAAGCATCCTTAACTTGCTTTGTCATCTCAATTTTAGAAGAACGAGATTTTTCTATAATGATATCAATATCGTTTTGCTTATTTTTAATGTTTTGCCAAATTGTGAAGTTTATAATTGGGATTTGAGCATTAACACTTCCAACAAATGAGTTTTTGTAACCAATTTCCATATATTTTTGACCTCCCATAAGAGCTGCAAAACTTTCTGGCATAAACATAACTTGTTTCATTACGTTGTCAGTATATTGTCCGACAGCATTTAAGTTGGGTAATAAGTTGCCAATAGCTTCTTTTCGAGCATAATCAACTCTTTGGATTTCAATTTCAGCAACTTTAATAGTAGGGTTGTTGTCGTGAGCAATCCTTAAGGCTGTTTCCAAATCTAACTCCAAGGGTGAAGCGACTTGAGCAAAAGTGTTAAGGCTAGCCAGACAAAGTCCTATAAAAGCTAATTTCAAAAATTTTCTTTTCATTTCTTCTTTTAATATTATTTTTTTAAAAAGATGTCTTTATATTTGTCAATAATTTCAATCCCTTTTGTAGTTGAAACTCCCCTCATAATAATAAATATATGCATCATCGCAATTTCTATTAGGCTATGATTAGGGTTTTGTATCATATATTCATTTTTTGAACAGTAAAACAAGTTGAGTTGAATCATACTATTTAAAAGATCAAAATTTATATCGTCAAGTACTAAATTGTCTTCTAACGCATTTAACAGCAATTTATTTCTTAATTCTTTCTGAAAATTAATATGCCTTTCAAAGGTCTTTTGATAAATTTCTGGATAGTATTTATTTAAATCTTTAATGTAATCGTACTTAATTGTATGAATAGAGCTATTTGCTTTTTTCAGCATTAAGAGTATTGAAACAAGAGAGTTTTCGGAGGTCTCAACAATCTTATAACTATCAATAACTGCTTTTTCAAAATTCATATTAAAACAATTTTCCAATAAACTACTTTTATCTTTAAATTGTTCATAGAGGGTTCGTTTCGATATACCAAGGTTATTTGCAATTTCATCCATTGTAAGTAGCCTACAACTTTTGATTTTCAACAATCCATTGGTTTCATTAATTATTCTTTCCTTTAGTTCCATGTTCGTATTTGAATCAGTTTGCAAAGGTATAGAAAACTTTTGAAACGACAATAGTTTTGTGGTTTTATTTCTTAAAAATATCTTTTAGAACTAAAACTTACTCTTATATAATGATGTTCTTGAAAAGGGAAATTAAGAAAAGAAAAATTGTATTATCATAAGATAATCAATGGTTTGGAAAAGTGCAAAATGAAACGCTGTTTTAGAAAATTAAAACGCTGTAATAATTTCTTGAATCAAAGAAAGAAAAAATTAAAACAGCGTTTCAGTAAATTGAAACAAAGAGTTGAGAAAAATGATACTTTGTTTTGTCTTTTAATTTCTTGTTTTAAGGAGTTTTATTGCTTTTTCTTGAAGAGCTATCTCTTCTTCTGTTTCTGCAATAATATTCAAATTATGAGGCGTTGCCTTTGAATTTTTATCAACAAAGCAAAATGTTATAAAACCATCTAAGCGTTTAATCTCTAAAGTTTGAATTTCATGAACCTTAGTATAAACAGTAATTGTTGTTTTTCCAGCATGAACGATCCTACTTTCAAATCCCAGAATATTTCCTAATCTCATAGGATTTAGGAACTCAAGCCCATGAACTTTTAGGCAAACTGTATGCTTTGGGTCTAACTTACTCGCTGCTCCAATAAAAGCAGACTCAACAAACCATTCACAGCAGCGACCAGCAAATAAAGTTCCGTGATGATTCAAATCCTCAGACTTTATCATCTTATAATTAACAATTTTTTCTAAACTCATAATAATTGATTTTAAGTTGAATTTCAGACTGCAAAAGTATATTTTTTTCAGACTATTACCATAATAATAATAAATTTTCTATCTTTGTAAGTTAATTAAAATATAAAAACGAAATACTATGCATGTTGCAATTGCTGGAAACATAGGTAGCGGAAAGACTACACTAACAGAGCTATTAGCAAAACAGTTCAAATGGAACCCAATGTTTGAACAAGTAGATGATAACCCTTATCTTGCTAATTTTTATGATGATATGCGTAGATGGAGCTTTAATCTACAGATTTATTTTCTTAATAAACGTTTTCGTAGTTTAATTGACCATAGAAAAAAACACAAGAATATAATCCAAGATAGAACCCTTTACGAGGATGCTTATATATTTGCTCCCAACCTACATGCAATGGGACTTATGGCAACCAAAGACTATGAGACCTATCTTGATTTATTTGAGTTGATTAATTCATTTATTGAACCACCAGAACTATTAATATATCTAAAAGCTTCAGTTCCTACCCTTATTAATAATATTCAAAAACGAGGAAGAGAATATGAAAATTCAATAAGATTAGACTATATAACCTCTCTAAATGAAAGATATGATAGGTGGATTAATGAATATAAAGAAGGTAAGCTTTTGATAATTGATATTGACAATATTGATTTTTCAACCAATAAATCTGATTTGGGACTTATTATTGATAAAATAAATGCTGAAATTAATGGGTTATTCTAATCAAAAAATATTAGGAGTTATTCCTGCAAGATATGCCTCAAGTCGTTTCCCTGCAAAGCCATTAGCTAAAATTGGAGGTGTTGAAATGGTTGTTTGCGTGTGTAAAAGGGTTGTTGAAAGTGGATTGTTTGACAAGGTTGTTGTTGCAACTGATAGCAGAAAGATTTTTGATATTGTAAATTCTTATGGATATCAAGCCATAATGACCGATGAAAACCATAGTTGCGGAACAGAAAGAGTGGAAGAGGCTTTAAAAATTATCGAACAAACAGAAGGAGAGTATGATATTGTGGTTAATATTCAAGGAGATGAACCTTTAATTAAGAAAGAACAGCTTCATTCAGCTCTTATTCCTTTCAAAGACTCACACACTCAAATATCAACACTTTGCAAAATGATTGAGGACAAAGAATCCCTTTCCTCTCCAAATGTTGTTAAGGTTGTGTTTGACTATGATTTTAACGCACTCTATTTCTCAAGATCAATAATACCTTTTAGCAGGGATGAAACACTTGAATACTCAATTGCAAAGGGAAACTACTATAAACACATTGGATTATATGCATATAGGTCAAGCGTATTAAAGGAATTGGTTAAACTCTACTCCTCAAGACTAGAGAAAATGGAATCCTTAGAGCAGCTTAGATGGTTAGAGGAAGGGTATAAAATCAAGGTATCAATAACAGAATTTGAAAGCATAGGAGTAGATACACCAGAGGACTTAGAAAAAGTAAATAATACATTATTGAAACGCAATTGAAAATTAAACGTAATATATAACCTTAGATAATGTTTAGCCAATAATAACGATATAAATAATTAAAAAAGATAATAATATGAATGTTTCAGCAAATCTATTAGAGTATTTAAAGAAGAATGATAGAGCGGAATTAACTGGGATAGGGACTTTTCGAGTGGAATATACCCCTGCATCCATTAGTCCTATTACTAATACTTTAACACCTCCAAGCCGAATAATAACATTTTCAAATGAAATAAATAATGACTTGGGTTTTGTTCAAGAACTATCAAAGAAAGAGTTTATTTCTCTTGAAACATCATTGAAATGGATTAAACAATATTCTGATAGTGTAAAGGAGAAAGTTGAAAAATCTAATTCCTGTAAATTAGGAGAAATAGGTGTTTTGACAAAAGGATTAAGCTCAGGTTATATCTTTACTCCAACCTCAGGTCTCAACCTTCTTGACAGTGCTTTTGCTTTTTCAACAATAAAGTCTGTTAAAACATTCGACCAAGGTGATTATATAAAACCAATTGTTACTAAAGAGCCTCTTGATGAATTGCCAAAAGAAGGAAAAGTAGATTTTGAAGACAAGCCAATACAATCTATTGTTGTTGGAACTTCTTTTTCAGACCAAGACCAAAGTCCTCTAAATGCAATAAAAGAGAAATACGAGCAAACGCCTCAAACAGAAACTCAAGAGAAAATTGATTATTCCATCGATTTAGAACAAGAAAAGACTAAAGAGATTGTCTTTGAGGAAAGAGAAGATTTTCAAAGAGATATTGAAATAATGGAAGAAGCTCGGAAAGAAGTTCAAGAAAGGTTAGATAAAATAAAAGAAGATAAAGAAGAAGAGCTAGGTGAAAATGAGGGTATGGATGCTAACGATAGTGATGCCTTTAATTATAGAAATAGCAAGAAGTTCAGGAAAAACGTTAAAAAGAGAAGGAAATCAGATAAGAAAGAACGCAAGGAAAGAAGGAAAAGAAATAAAAAAACTTGGTTAATTCTTTCACTAATTGTTTTATTAGCTTTATTAGCTTCTGGATTCTTAGTTCTTGCTCATTATATGTGTTGGACCAAAAACATAGAAGCACTAAAACCAATAACTGAAAAACTGAATAACTACATAACTCCAAAATGTGAATCTGAGAAAAAAACAATTCTTATCCCTGTTCAAACTAAAACCACTCAAATTGAAGAAACTCCAATTGAAGAAACTATTACCAGTGAAATAGCTCCTATTAAAGAAATAACAATTAAAGAAATTAAAACAGAAGTTCAGACTCCTACGAAGCCAATTCAACCTAAAAAAGAAATAGTTGTAAAAGAAAAACCGTTAAAGCCAACCGGAGAAAAAGATAACCCACCAGTACCAACACCAGAAATAGATTATTCTAAGCCAGTTCTAATGCAACCAGTTTCTCGACTTGGATTTGATGTTGTGGGAGGAACTTATGATAATCTTGCTAATGCTCAACAATCAGCAAGAAAGGCAAGGAGTTTAGGTTATGATAGCTATATAGTTTCAAAATCACAAGATGATAAAACCAAGTATTATGTTAGCTATGGTTCAAGAAGAACAATGGGAGAAGCAAATGCATTTATGAGTTCAATAATCAAAAAGCATGGTGATTCAGGTTATTATATTATATCTCGTTAATAGATTCTTATCATACTAAATTACTAATTAGAAAAAGAAACTTGTGCAATTAGAATCAGAACTAGCCTATAGTCAACATAAACTATCAAACGGAATTAGACTTATCCACCGCTCGACCTATTCTCCAATTGCACATACTGCAATAGTTATCAATGTAGGCTCAAGAGACGAACAACCTCAAGAATATGGATTAGCACACTTCATTGAGCATTCTATTTTCAAAGGAACAGATAAAAGAAAAAGCGTTCATATATTAAATAGGATAGATGGAGTAGGAGGAGAGTTAAATGCTTTCACTACAAAAGAAGAAACCTGTATATATGCAAGTTTTCTAAATAATTACCACGATAGAGTTCTTGAATTGTTCTCCGATATAGTATTTCACTCTGTTTTTCCTCAAAAAGAAATCGATAAAGAAAAGATAGTAGTTATAGATGAAATCAATTCCTACGAGGATAACCCATCTGAGTTAATCTTTGATGATTTTGAGAAACTAGTATTCGGTAATCACGGATTAGGTCGTTATATTTTAGGAACACCAACTCAGGTAATGAATTTTTCGACTGAGCAAATCAAAAACTTTGTAAAAAGGACCTATTCTCCAAATTCAATTGTAATTTCAACAATTGGAGCCATCGACTTTGATAAGTGGGTAGAGAAATGTGAAAAATACTTTGGTCATATAGAGGAAGACAATAAACAAATAACAAGAACACCCTTCAAAAACTATAAACCAAAAACTAAAATCATATCTCGTGATACTTACCAAGCACATGTTGTTTTAGGAAACACAGCATTCAGTTATAAAAATAAGCATAAATTAGCCTTTTCCTTGCTTAACAATATTATAGGCGGGCCTGCAATGAATTCTCGTCTTAATATGAAAATTAGAGAGAAATTTGGCTTCACTTACGCCTTAGAGTCAAACTACACAGCCTATTCAGATGTTGGGCTATTTACGGTCTATGCTGCCACAGATGAAAAATATATCGATAAAACAATAAATCTTATTGAAAATGAGTTAGAATACTATTGTAATAATAAAATTAAACCATTAACTCTAAAACAAGCAAAACAACAATTGATAGGTCAATTAGCCATTCAATACGAGAATAATCAAAATGAAGTTTTGTCTATGGGTAAATCAATCTTAAACTACAATAGGATAGACACACTCAAAACAACAAACAAAGAAATAGAATCAATTACTGCTGAAGAAATTCAAGAAGTAGCACAAATAGTATTTAGAAAAGATAGATATTCAAAAATCAAATATATAAATTAAAAACAAATAAAGATGAAGAAAATTACTATAATTAGTTTAGCATTAATGCTAATGGCAAGTATAGGTTTTGCAAAGCCAACTCCAAGACCTGACGAGGGGATGTGGCTACCTATGTTTTTTAAGAATTTGAACTATGCTACAATGCAAAAGATGGGATTGAAGCTTACAGCTGAAGAGTTGTATAGCATAAACAATTCAAGTCTTAAAGATGCAATTGTTCAATTCGGAAATGGTTGTACAGGAGAAATTGTATCAGACAAAGGACTTCTATTCACCAATCACCACTGTGGTTATGATGCTATTGCAGGACAATCAACAGTGGAGCACGATTACTTAAACAATGGATTTTGGGCATATAATATGTCTGAAGAGATACCAATTCCTAATATGACAGTTTCGTTTCTTGTGAAAATGGAAGATGTAACAAAAGAAATATTAGGAGAGTATTCAAATAAGATAGATAAATCAGCAATTGAAGATTCTATTGAGCTTCGTATCCAAAGATTAGCAGAGAAAAATTCAGAAAATGGACAATATAAAGTTGAAATTAAACCATTTTTTGAATCTGCAGAGTACTATATGTTTGTTTATGAAGTATTCACCGATGTTCGCTTAGTAGGAACACCACCACAATCAATAGGAAAATTTGGTGGAGATACTGACAACTGGATGTGGCCTCGTCACACAGGAGACTTCTCTATCTTCAGAGTTTATGCTAATAATGAAAACAAACCTTCAAAGTTCTCAAAAGAAAACCAACCATATAAACCAAAGCACTTCCTGCCAATAAGCATTAAAGGAGTAAAGAAAGATGATTTTACGATGATTTGGGGATTTCCTGGCTCAACCGAAAGATATATGACCTCTGGCGAAGTTGCAAACACAATCAATATTGTTAACCCATCAATTGTTAGAGCTGGCGAATATATGCTACCAACAATGAACAAGATGATGGAAAAAGAAACAAGAGTTAGCTTAATATATGCTTCAGACTATGCAGGCTATATGAACCTTTGGAAAAACAAAAAAGGAGAACTTAGAGGCTTGAAGAAATTAGATGTTTATAGTCAGAAAAAATCAATAGAAGACAGACTTACAAAATGGATTCTAGATGATAAATCAAGATTTGAAAAATATGGTTCTGTTGTTAACGATTTAGAACAGGCAAATAAAGAAATTGCAAGTGCAAGCGGAACAAAATACTCTTGGTATGCAAACTTAGGACTTATGTCAAACAAGCGCTCACTCGTTGCTTTCCAAAACACAATGTCCCTAATGACACTAGACAAGAAGAACCCTAACTACGACAAGATAATTACTATGTTGAAGCAAAGGGGAGATAAACATTTTCAAACCTATGACCAAGAAACAGAAAAAGAATTATTTAAGTCATTAGTAATAATGTTCTCTAATATTGATAAGAACAACTTTATAAGTAAGACATTAGAAAACAAGTTTAAAGGAAATGTTGATGCTTATGCAGACAAGGCTTTTAATGAATCAGTATTTGCAAACCAAGATAACTATGATAAGTTTATGAAAAAGCCTAATACGAAAAAACTTAAAAAAGACTTAATTGCACAAACAGCACTAACTGCTTATACATATCTTGGAATAGGAGAAGAAAGCTTAGTCCAAGCAGAAGAAAAACTATCTAAGGCAAGAGAGCGTTTTGTTGCAGCACTAAGAGAAATGGATCCAAGCTTAGTTCAATATCCAGATGCAAACTTTACAATGAGAATGACTTATGGACAAGTCTTAGATTATTATCCAGCAGACGGAATCCACTATGACTATATCACTACACTTGCAGGAGTTATGGAAAAAGAAGACCCAAGCTCAAGCGAATTTCAAGTACCAGCAAAACTAAAAGAACTATACTTGAAAAAAGACTACGGACAATATGCAAATGAAAAAGGAGAAATAATAACTTGTTTCCTTTCAAATAACGATATCACAGGAGGAAACTCAGGCTCACCAATCCTAAATGCAGAGGGTCACTTAATAGGACTTGCATTTGATGGTAACTGGGAGGCAATGAGTGGCGATATTGCATTTGAGCCACAGGTTCAAAGAACAATAAATGTTGATGCACGCTACGTTCTATTTATAATAGATAAGTTTGCAGGAGCTAAGAACCTAATTGATGAACTAACAATAATCAAATAACATATTTTTTAAAACACAATACAAATAAAATAAAACAAAGAACAAATGGAATTAAAAACAGACAAGGCTAAAGTAAGTTACATAATTGGAGAAGATATTGGTAATAGCTTTATAAGAGAAGGTTACGACTTAGATATAGAAGTGATGATTGATGCTCTTAGAAAAGCAGCTAATGGAGAAAAGCAAAACCTTATTACAGAGGAAGAAAAAAACACAGTTATGGGTGCTTGGCAACAAGAAATGCAATCAAAGAAACAAGCTCAAATGCAAAAATTAGGACTTGAGGCAAGAGAAGAGGGTTTGGCATTTATGAAAGCTAATCTTGAAAAAGAAGGAGTAAAACAAACTGAAAGCGGACTACAATACAAAGTTGATAAACAAGCAGAAGGAGCAAAACCAAAAGCAACCGATACTGTAAAAGTACATTATCACGGAATGTTATTAAATGGAGAAGTATTTGATTCATCAGTTGAAAGACAAGAACCAATATCATTCCCATTAAATCAAGTTATCCCAGGTTGGACAGAAGGAGTTCAATTAATGAGTATTGGCTCAAAATACACATTCTTTATTCCTGCAGACCTTGCTTACGGAGACTCACCAGTTGGAACAATTCCAGCAGGAAGTACATTGGTTTTTGAAGTAGAACTACTTGGAATTAACGAATAAAACCTAATAATTGGAATATTTTGTTTGCCATATAGATAAAGCAAGAGAAATGTTTGGAGAAGATAAAACCTTATCAACTCCAAAACAAATATCCTCTTGGGCAAAGCAATTACTAATCCAAAAAGTAGAAGAGAAGGGCTTTGAATTTAACAGTAAAATTGAAAAAACTGTTGAAGGAAAGCCCTTCTTTCTTTTTAATCAAAGCCTTCACTTTTCAATATCTCACACAAAAGAATTCATTGCAATTGCATTAAGTGACAAACCAATAGGAATAGATATTGAGAAAAAAAGGAAATATAATAAAGCAGTAGTTCATAGGTTTTTTCACCCAAAAGAGGTAGAGCTTTTGGAAAAAACAAAGGATGAAGAAGATCAAGACATACTCTTCACCAAAATTTGGACAATTAAAGAAGCCTATGTTAAATGCACAGGCACAGGAATAGCAAATAGTTTCAACATATTCCAAATAAACCCCCTCACAAACCCACCTCAAATTCAAAATACACCAATTGAGGTTGAAATTCAAAGCTATTTTATAGATCAGAATAGTCTTTTCCTTTCCCTATGCCAAGAAAATAGTTAATAATAAGCAAAATTAAATCCCTGTAAACCAATATCATTTAAAATAGATATTCATTTTTTTGCCTAAAAACTTGACAAAGGAAGATTTCTGTTGTATATTTGCTACAGAAAGAATGAATAAAACCTTCGCTTATCTATAGAAGTTGTAGAAAGATGAAATCCACGGTTAAAATTCATAATTTCAATTTTTATATATTTTAGAAACGAGAAAGAGTGTTTAGTTATAGCAAGGCAAAGGCGAAGCTTAGAAGCGATTAAATACTCTTTCTTTTTTTTATGCCCTATAATTAATGAAATGAAACGCTGTTTCACTAAAATGAATCAAAGATCTACGCGACTGAATCACTGAAACAATTTACTGAATCAAAGAAAGAAAAAATTAGTTCTTTGATTCATTTTGCTAAATCTAAGACTTATTTTTTCAACGCTTTAAATAGATTATATTTCTTCAAAAATCCTTATAGTTTTTATCTTGGTTGGCTTTGGCGTTAGGGTTATTCCGTATTCCTTTTCAAGATCTTTCAGTGTTTGTTCAAATGTAATATCGCTTGTGAAATTGAGAAACTTATTTATATCAATTATTTTCAAACCCTTATACTTATCTGGAATTCTTATTGTTTTATCATAATGTCTTCCAATAGTCTTTATGATATAATCTAATTCTATTGATAGTTTTATATCGCTCAAATCACTAAAATCATCTTCGTTTAGCTTTATTTTATCAACATCTTTTATTTCTAAGTGATAAACTTCTCTTAATTCTACTAATGTATCTATTCTTATATTGGCTTTCCTTTTTAATTCCTCACTTAAAGCTTTTAAATCTATTAAGCTAAGGGTGTCGTTAGTTTTTACGTTGAGGTTATAGAATGAATAGCCCTTTGGATATGTTTTTATGGGGTACTTGCCATCGAAATCAAGCATAGATATAATTTCAGGTAGCATTTTTTTATGAATATTTGCTGAATATCCTCCGTAGGTATCTGTTTTATATTGTGTGCTTAGTCCTGAAACAGGGGTAAGAGTTCCTTTATAGTTTCCCTCATTAAGAGTTATTGTATCTCCAAATGGTATAATAAATCCACCTAATAGTAGAATTGTGAAATTGTATAAGGCGTGGGTTAGTATTGCATGTCTTAATTTATACCTTAGAGCAATATAACTAAGTAGTAATCCAACTCCAAAATACATTGGTATAGTTTGTAGGAATATTTCTGTTTCTAAATTTCCACTATGAGCTAAAACAAATCCTATTGATGATATTATTGCAAGACTTATTAGCATAGTTTTAGGTTTATTTCTCAAAAATATTATTATTCCTAAGAATGCAAGGAAATATACTATTGCAATATAGGGATTAAATAAAAGCATAAATGCAGAAGAGAGAATCAAACTCAGATATTTAGTCCAATTCTTTTTTACTGCCCATGAGCGAAATGATAATTCTTCTAATATTGGAGCAATAACTACCATTGCAAGTAGAATTAACCATCCATTCATTTGGTTGAATGCTCCTAAGATTGGGTTGTCCTCTAAGCTTAAATCCTTATCGAATACTACGCTTAGAATTATTCCTAAAATATATAATAGAATTGCAGTTACATATAACCAATTATTATTTTTCTTTAAGTAGGTTTTCATAATCTAATAGTTTTAAAGTACAAAGATAATATATTTATTTGTTCTCTTAAATTTGAATCAGTTCTTATTGATATTAGTTTTAATTTGTTTTATCTTTGCAGTCTATGGAAAAGAAAGAAAATGCTTATAAATCGAAGACTACTCGTCTTACCGCAGACCAAGCTTTTGCTCTAAATGGTAAGATACCTCCTCAGGCACTTGACCTAGAAGAGGCTGTTTTGGGAGGACTACTCTTAGACCAAGATGCAGTAACCAACTCAATTGATATTATTCGTGATGAATACTTCTATACGCCTGAATATAGAGAAATCTTCAAGGCAATAAAGCAACTTTTCTATAATAGCTCTCCTGTTGACATTCTAACTGTTGTTGAGCAGTTGAAAAAGAATGGAACTCTTGAAATGGTGGGTGGAGCTTATAAGATTTCAACCTTAACTTCTCGAGTGACTTCTGGTGCTCACATAGAGTATCATGCAAGAATTCTTTCTGAAAAATACATACAAAGAGAACTTATTAGAGTTTCAACTGAAACCATAAAGGATGCTTATGATGAAACAACTGATGTGATTGAGCTTTTGGATAAGACCGAAACCAACTTAATGGACATTAGTGATAAGAATTTCAAGAGTGATTTCCAGACTTTGGAGTCTTTACTTTTTGAAGCTAAACAAGAAATTGAAGCTGCTCAAAAGGCTGGAGGAATAACCTCTGGTGTGCCATCAGGTTTTAGAGATTTGGATAGTGTCACAACAGGTTTTCATAAAGGAACGCTAATCATTTTGGCAGCACGTCCTGCAATGGGTAAAACAGCCTTAGCTCTTTCAATGGCAAGGAATATGGCCGTAGATCATAATATACCTATTGCTTTCTTCTCTTTAGAAATGACTGCTTTGGAACTAACTATGCGTTTGATTTCTTCTGAAGTTGAAATCGCAGGTGATAGACTTAAGAAGGGCGATCAACTTAGAAAGGATGAGGTAGAAAGATTGCACGATATTGGAAGGCTTGCAAATGCTCCAATCTATATTGATGACACTCCACAGCTAAAGATTTTTGAATTAAGAGCTAAATGCCGTAGGTTGAAACAAAAATATGGTATTAAGATGATTTTTATCGACTATCTACAACTTATGAGTGGCAATTCCGATAATAAGGGTGGTAATAGGGAACAAGAAATTAGTACAATATCTCGTCAACTTAAAGCTCTTTCTAAAGAATTAAGTGTTCCTGTTTTAGCATTAGCTCAACTTTCTCGTGCTGTTGAAACACGTGGAGGGACAAAGAAACCAATGCTTTCCGACCTTAGAGAATCTGGTGCGATTGAACAGGATGCCGATATCGTAATGTTTATTTATCGTCCTGAGTATTATGGAATAACAGAAGGAGATGACAAAGGGCCGACAGTAGGAATGGCAGATGTTCTAATTGCTAAGCACCGCTCGGGGCCAGTTGGCGAAGTTCGTTTGAGATTTGAAAGCAACTTTGCTAAGTTTGTTAATAAGGATTATCAAATTGACCCAAGTTTCTTAAACTCTATGGAAGGTAATACAAGCTTTGACCAAAATGGAGCAGGCTCTTTGGTGATTGCTTCTAAGATGAATTCAGATAATGATTTTATTGAGGATGAGGACAGCGGTTTTTAACTAATTGATATGAAAAAAACTATTATATTTATTGCAACTATTCTTCTTAGCATAAATTCTTTTGCACTCTACTTGCTTATTCCTATGGATGACACTCAAACAAACCATCTAAAAGCCTATGGAATATCTTATTGGATACTTAATCAAAAGGGTGAAGTTAGCTGGTTACTGAATTATAGGGGAGGATCTTTCCTTGTAAAATACGATGCAACAATTGAAAAACAGTGCAAACTAAGAGGGGTATCCTATAATAATATTGCAGATATTCAAGCCTCGCAAATACTTAACCAAATTGCAGAGCCAGAAGAGAATATGGATGTTGTTAAGCTTCAAAATGCACCAAGAATTGCAGTCTATTCACCAAAAAATAAGCTCCCTTGGGATGATGCCGTAACGCTTGTTCTAACCT
>JAGNRX010000009.1 GCA_017988355.1 Bacteroidales bacterium
CATCTTAGCGTCTTAAGATGGGCATCTTAGCAGCGTGAGATGGGCATCTTAGCAAGATTAAACAAAGGTATATAAATTTAATGCTTGATTCTACTGATTTTAAACAAAGTAAGGAGATATTACTTAGCCACCTACTCTCTTTACTTTATAGCCCTCTGAAATCAGTAAAGCCATTACTTTTTCTCTATGGTCGCCTTGAATTAGTATCTCTCCATCTTTGGTATTTCCTCCCACGCCACATTTGGTTTTAAGCATCTTTCCTAAGGTTGAAAGGTCTTCTTCTGAGCCAATAAATCCTGTTATAAGGGTAACTTTCTTGCCTCCTCTTTGCTTTTTGTCAAGCTGTACTTTAAGGTTTTGCTGATTGGAGGGAAGGGTTTCAGGGGTCTCCTGATCAGAGGTTTCGAATTGGAAAGATGGGTTCGTTGAATAGACTATACCAACTCGGTTCTTTTCTTTCTTTGCCATTATCTTCTGGGATTATTACATTTAATGATTTATGGTTGATTGAGAAATTTAATTCTCTTGCCATTAGTTCTGACTCTCCATCAAGGTTTACTAATCTTGATTCGTTATTTATTACTTTTATTTTTTGTGCCTTAAACGACCTAACATAGATTGACTTGTCGAAATTCCTAAAAAACAGGAGTTGTGCAGTCCATGGTAGCATAATAATTGGCACTTTCTTAACTATGCTTACTTGAATATATCCGTCATCTACCTTTGCCGAGGGTGCAATGATGGTGTTGAATCCAAATTGGTTGCTATTGGCAAAGCTAATGAATAGAGCCTCGGTCTCTATCTCTTGTCCATCAAATTCAATTACGTATTTCTTTGACTCATAGAAAGGATAGTATTGGAGGATTAGGGAGAAGTATTTATTGAACCCCCTTGTCTTTGTCTGCCTGAACTCTTTTGCAATTAGGGCATCAAAGCCTATTCCTGCAATTGATGCATAAATCTTATTATTTACTTTTATTGTGTCTATCGTTGCCCTCTTTTTCTTATTTAAAACCTCTATCGCTTCGTCAATATTGAGGGGGATGTTTAGGGTTCTTGCAAGTCCATTTCCACTTCCTGCTGGAATTATGCCTAAGGTTACGTTTGTTCCAATTAGTCCTTTAACGCAGTCATTAATTGAGCCATCACCTCCAACCGAAACAACAATATCAACATTTCTCATTGCTGCTTGAAGGCTTAGAGCTGTTGCGTGGTGAGCATATTCGGTATATGCAATTTCGTAGTCAAACAAGTTTAAGTCTAAGACCTTTTCTATGGACTCTTCTACTTTCTTTTGCTTGCCAATTCCCGAAACTGGGTTGATGATAAATAAAATCTTATCTTTTTTCATCTTTAATCACTAGTGAGTTTTCTATTAGTCGTGTATTGTATTCTTGAATTATCGCTTGTATTGTGAGTGTCATTTTCTTTAATAGCTCTTTGTTTTCTCTTGATATGTCTTTTTTTGCATTTGCATCACTTGGTAAAAAATATAGTTTGGACTCTAAGCCCTCGTTATACTTGCAAAGATAATCCCCTTCTCTTAACATATACTCTCCATTGACATATAAGACGTAGGGTTTATCTCCTTTTGAAAGGGCATCTTTGCCAAATGCAATAAAGGGTTTCCTATATCCTATCATAGACATTGCTGTTGGAAGTATATCTGCTTGTTGCATATTTATGTTTGTGTTCAAGCCTTGTTTTAAATTAGGGTGGTAGAAAATTATTGGCACTTTGAACTTCCCTAAAAGGGTTAAATAATCTTCCTGCTGTGTTGCTGCGGAATGGTCTGCTGTGATAATAAATAATGTGTTCTTAAACCAAGGTTTCTTTTCTGCTTCTTCAAAAAAGCGTTTTAGGGCATAATCGGCATATCCTACTGTTTCGTGAACTATCATTGTACCCTTAGGGAAGCGACCCTTGTGTTGAGGGGGAATTGTGTAGGGATGATGTGAGGAAAGGGTGAAAACAGCAGATGTGAACGGTTCTTTGTAGTGGTCAAGCTCTCTAACCATATATTGTAGGAAGGGTTCGTCGAATATTCCCCAATTACCGTCATAGTCTTTGTCGTTATTGTATTCTCTTCTTCCGTAATAATCATCGTAACCTACGTTTTTGGTGAAGGCATCAAAGCCCATAGAGCCATTATATCCACCATGGAAGAAAGAGGTTTTGTAGTTAAAGGGTTTAAGTAGGGATGCAAAAGAGGATAGGTTATTGCTACCATATTGAGATGTTATAAAAGATTCATCATTTAGCAAAGGAAGGGAAGAAAGAACTGCTGGAACTCCGTCAATACTTCTTTTTGCATTTGCGTAACCGTTGAAAACAATTGATTTCTTAGCCAAAGAAGATAGAAAAGGAGTGTATCCTTTCATATATTCTTCAGAGAAACTCTCTACAATTATCACTACAACATTTGTTTTCCCTATTTCTAATTTCTCAGTGAAAAGGCTATCTGTTTGTTGTTCTCTTGGATTAATGATAGGGTTGAAATAGAGCCTTAACTCCTTTTCATCCTTAAAGTATTCTTTTTTTTCAACACCTGTTCTGCCCCATGTTCTGTATAGGGTGAAGGGAGTGTTAAGTACAAGTGGTGTATTTTGGCTTGAGGTGTAGTAGTTAGCATGAACAATGCTTAAGGGGCGAAGTTGTAGTCCTCCTCTTTGTCCAATAAAGAAAAGACCTGCTAAGAGGATAAATAGGGCTGTATTTTTAATATACCATTTCTTGTCAGCTATTATTAGTTCTGAAGTGTATTTCCTATCTATTAGCTTTCTAAGATAGTGGAAAATTAGGTTTAGGACAACGAATATGACTACTATATGCCAGTAATCTCTTGCAAATTGGGGTATTAATTCTTTGAAATCGCCACCAACGCCAAGGTAGTTGAAGAAATCGTAGGTTATTCTCTTATAAGTGAATTTATAGTATGCAAGATCAATGCAGTTAAGTGCTAAGATAAGGTTTGTTCCAAGAACATAGAAGAAATTATATGACCTTTTATAGTATTTGTTTTCTCTAATTGGGATTGGAAGAAGGCTTAGGACTATGAAGAAAGAAAGGAATACAACAATTGATGATATCCCAAAACGGAGTGAACCTATGAATATTGAAATGAAGTCAGCAAATCCGTCAATTGAAAATATGGATGTGTTGAGTAGGTACATTGCTAATTGGGTTAGAAGAAGAAGTCCCAATGTTAGAAGGAATTTTAGTAGGACGGATATATGTAATTTCATTTCTTAAGCTTATTATAATTTCAATTACTTATTAGGTTTATAAGATGATTCTCTAAGAATTTCTCTTGCATCCTTTGTTTCAAACATTTCTTTTAGGGTCTTATTCTTGCCTTTCATATATTTCTCAACAATCTTATAGCCAACATAATCTCCCAATCTTGAAGGGGAACCACTTAAACCCTTTGTTGTTGGACCTTCTGTAATCATATACATATACTGTGTCCTATCCTTTGAGTATAGAAGTTGGTTTTGTATGATAAATCCCCAGATATTGTATTCGTTTTTTTCAACCCAGTCCATTTGTTCTTGACTATAACGGAATAAGCTATTTATGGAAGACTTTGGAAGCAGTTGTTTTAATGCGTAATAGTACTTTCCTCTTTCTACAATGATATCGCATAATGATGCCTCATGGCTTTGCTCCATTAGAGGGAGGTCTTGGGTTATAACATCTCTAAGATAGACATTCATTATATCAGGAACTATGTAAGCAGAGTCGAGCATTGTCATTATGTATTTTGGATACTGACTATAGAATTGGTTATTCTGCAAGTAGTTTATGCTATATAGGTCAATTGCAATTGTTATAAAGTCTTCTTGAGCTACAATCCTTTTTGAATATGAATAAGAGAAGTCGGCTGGTCCAAACATAAAGGAATAGAGTTTTGGTATCTTCGTATTGGGATAGTCTTCAATTAGGATAGAAAAAGCATTTGTTACTTCATTTGAAACCCAGTCTAAACTCTTATAACGATTTTTCACACTCTTATAAGCAGAAATCATCATTGTGTCTTGTGCAAAATCACTAATCATTTGGAAGTATTCTGCATCGTCTAATGTTGTGTTGAAAAGTGGTTTATAGTTTTCAAAATTAGCTTGTAAATGTGCTTTAAGGTCTTTTTGGCTTTTGTCAAATAGCACATCCTCAAACCTATTAACGCTCATTGTTATTTCATTTCCAGTTTTAGGATCAATAAGGGTTGGTTTCTTATCTTTTGAACAAGAAGAAAATAGAATAAGGCTTATAGCTATAAATAAAAATATCTTTTTCATAGATTTGAATCTATTATTTAGTAAAATTAAGTGAAATAATTATAAGGTCTTTCCTATTCTGCGAAATGTCTTTTCTTAAAATCTTCTCTTAAGAATTGCTTTGCCTCTTTTATTGGTATCTTTATTTCTGCTGGCCCATAAGCATAAGCTCTTATATCATAGTCACCATAAGAGAAAATAAGATTAACTGAATCAAAATAAACAATAGGAGAAACAATAAAGTCTTTTGGAGCTTCAACATCAAATAGATTTAAGTCAGATATTTGTTTTGCCTTTTCTTGTTTCATAAGAGTATTAAGCAAAATCTCTTTTAACCTAAGGTTATCTGTTATATTTGGTATGAATATATCATCAGTATTAAGTTTCTTTCCTAGAGAAAAGTCATAGACAAAATAATACTTTAATTTATTTGGGTGTGCTCCTCCTGTATAGTATTCTTCGTTGATTACATAGCTACAAAGGGTCTTATCTATATAGACAAAATTAGATTTAAGATTTGTCCACATTTGATTTGATCCTCTATTCTCTTTCAAATGACTTACTCCTGGTTCTTGGAAGAAATCTGTCTTCTCCAACATATAGAGATTTATTGAAGTTTCTAGGTCTGTTGTGTCTATATTTACATTGAAGAGCGATTCTATTATTATTTTTCTAAGCTTGCAAGCATTTGTATCTTCTAAGCATTTAGGTAATTGAATATTGATATCAAATTTATAACTAGCATATTTAGGATTGTCCTCATAGTGTTTTGTTTGATTAATTTGAATATCTTCAAACTCCATTTTGTCTATTCCAACCTTTGTTTTATTACATCCTATGAAAAATAAAACAATTGATAAGAGAACTAATAAATTCCTCGTTTTCATAATCCTAAGTATTTTATTTTTAAATCTTTTTATTCATCCTCAGAAACATATTGCGTTCCTCTTGGATTCTTTATTCTAATACTATCCATTTGTTCATTACCTTGGAATCCATCTCCATAAGCAATGCCCGACAAACTGCTACGCATTACTTCTTTGTCGGAAACTATTGTTTTTAGAGTTTTATCCCAAACTAATTCTTTACAGAAGATTGTATCTTTTTCTTTATAGTTAATTATTTGAATGCTATCTCTTAGATAAACTTTGTTGCTATTATTATAATTAATTGCATACTTGGCTACCAAGGTGGACTTAACGGTTAAATCATTATTATAGAACCATACCTTAAGTCCTTTTGGGAATTCCATTCTTGCACTATCTCCATCATAATTATATATGATTGGAGCTTTTATTTGCACCTCAACTTTTCCGTTTTGACTTCTTAGTATATCTGCAAACTTAACAATTTGAGTTGGTTTTCCTATAAGTCCTTTTTCTCCAGATGGGCTTTTCCCCTTGCAACTATTTAAAAACAAAAGTGAAGATAAACCTATAATTATCAATAGATTTATCTTCACAATTTGATTTATATATTTATTGTTTTTCACAAAGGTTTTAGAACTTATCTTAATCTAACAGTTGTGGACTCTCCAATCCAACATCCAACGGTATAGGACTGACCATTTGCTATTTCATAGAAGAATGCACTTTCAGTTGTTGGCCATTGACCTACTGCAGTACGCATTAATGACTCGCATTTGTCAGCAATTGAAGGGTCAAGTGATTTTGCTCTTGCTGCCTTGTCGTATGCTGCCCAAGCTGCTCCCCTGATTTTTCCTTCATGTGATGCACAAGATGCTGCAGAACTTAAATACATTGTTGCAATAAAGTAAAGAGCTTCTCCTTCTTTTGATTTATCGTATGAAGAAACTTGGTAGAATGCTGAACGAGCTGCTCCGTATTGGTCTGATGCCATTAGCATTTGAGCCCATAACATACAAGCTTTTGCTTTTGCTTCATTATCATCTGATTTATCAAGAGATTCTTTGAAATATATTGCCGCATCTCTTGTGTTTCCCTTACCTGCAAGCATTTGTCCCATCATAAAGGCTGACCTTGAAGTTGGTTCTAATTTATGAAGATTTTCTGTTGCACTAAAGAATAAATCTGATTTAGTACATCCTTTTCTTTCTAAATTAGTAGTAATCTTTTTAAGTAGCTCCAAGTTATTTGGTTCTTTATTAAATTTTGGTTGATAGATTGGAATAATTTTATCGCAAGATGCAAACGGTTCTATGATTTGTTCAGTTACTGCAATATATTCTTTAATTTTTTCTTCTAACTTATTGTCGCCTGCATCCAAAGCCTGTTTTCTTGAAAATTCTAAGGCATCTGAAGAAAAGTCATAAGCATCAAAAAGAGGTGACATTTGCTCCTCATTTGCAGAAATAGAATGTAGGTAATCAAAACAAGCTTTTAGATATAAAGGTTTATATTGGTCGTCAAGTTCCATTCCTTTTTCACCACTCTTTTGAACAGCTTCCTTATAAAGGTTATATACTCTTTCTTTTTCTGCTGGTTTAAGTTCTGATAAATCTTTTGCCTTACGTGCAATATTATTTGCCTCTTGTCCAAAAGCGATTGTTCTTTTATCGTAAAGAGACATTAGCTCATCTAAATATCTTTGTCCCTCTTGAGGGGTTTTAGCTTGAACAATAAGGTTCTTTAGAATTACTGCACCACGAATATAAAGATTCACGTGATTGTTTGGACATGCTGTAACTGCACTTCTCCAAGGTTCGTAAGCATCTTTATAGTTTTTTTGCTTGTAAAACTCTTGGTATAGAGAGTTATTCATAATGCAATCGATACTGTCTTTTGGGGTTTCTCCGTATTGTTGGGCAAACCCTTTTGTAGTAATACTTAATACTACTGTTAACATTAATAGTGTTAAAATCTTTTTCATCTTCTTTTTGCTATTCTATTTTGTTTTATTGATATTTTCTACTGGTATTTTCTCTTAAAGAACCACATGTCTTTAGCCGAAAAAGATAAGCCTAAACGGAAATAATCTTCTTGAATTAAATTATTATCTGTCGTTCCTCTTTTTACATATTCAAAGCTTAGGTTTATGATTGTGTTAGATTTCTTTATTGGGAATCCAAATCCGCATGAGACTCCTAGTTCACTTATTCTTGTGTTATATAGTTCTAACATTCCGTTATCATAGAAAAAGCCAAAACGATAGATTGATTTCTTAAAGAAACTTCCATAAGCATCGGGTTTAAACTCTCCTCCCATTGAAACTCTAAAATTATTAACTAAGTTATTGTTTTGATACTCCTTTTGGAAAAGGAAATCAGACCATGTTTGGTATTTACCATCTATTCCTACAAAGAATTTATTTGGTCTTTCGTATGAGAAACCAAGCCCTATGGTTGAAGGATAGGTGATTGAATTATTGGTTCTTGTTTCTAATACTGAATCTTTTAAATATTCTAAACCTGCTGTTGTTGTAAAGGTATAGCTTGAAAGGATATTCTCTGTTGGGAATTTAGAAAGGTAGTCATATACTATTCCAACTCCCAGTTTATCTCCGTTTTTAAGTGGTTGGAAGTATTGAACTCCTAAGCTTAAATTAAATGCTCTTACGTGATAGTTGTTTTCAACTCTTGAAGAAAACATATATAAGGAGTCAGGGAATGATATTGTTGAGGCTTTGTAGTAGTTGCCAAAAACATATTCAAAATTAAGTCCAAAGGATAGATTCTTCACTGGCTCATAAGCAAATCCTAATGCAGCTTTATTTAATCCTCCATCAGCAGAATATGTTTCTCTGTATCTGCCAACATCAGGAGATACATCGTCTTTAATTGTTGTGAAATTAACAGAAGACATCGGCATTATTCCTAATGCAAATTTTAGTTTTTGACCTACTGGAAATCCAATTAGAATATGAGATAAATTTGTATTATTACCTGTTGATTTATATTGATTATCTTTAAGGGTCACCCATTCAGAATAAAATCCTATGTCGAATACTAAAGATGATGTATCTATTCCTGAATAGGAAGCTGGATTCATATAGTTTATGGAATTGTTCCTTTGATAACCATAGCCAACTCCTCCCATAGCATTATTGATTGAATTGTTAAAAGCATTTATATTTCCTATCCCGTAGCGAGAATAAGGAGAGCTAATAACATTTTGTGCTTTTGCAAAATTGGGAAATGATGCAAGTATTGCAACAAAAACTAATAGATAATTAATTCTTCTTTTAAGCATTAGTGTCAAGTATAATATTTAAACCAAGAAGAACTAAGTGCTCTTCAAGTATTGTGTTTTCTTTAAAATAGGTTTGGAGATATCTAGCATCTCCACCTGTAAATAATATCTTTATATTTGGATAGGTTGAGCTATAATGCCCAATAAACCCTTTTAATTCCATTATCGTTCCATTTAATACTCCTGATTTAATTGAACCTTGAGTATTAGCTCCTATTATATCTTCTTTTTGAAATTTATCATTTATTAACGGCAAAGATTCAGTAAAAGTATTTAATGACTTATATTTCATATTAATCCCTGGAGATATTGATCCTCCGTAATAATTGTTTTCCTTATCTATAAAATCAATTGTTATGCAAGTTCCTGAATCAATAACTAAACAATCGTCTTCTGAAAACAAACTCTTAGCTCCAATAACCCCTGCCAATCTATCCTTTCCCAAAGTTTTTGGAGAAAGATAATGATTTGTGATTGGAAAAGATAAGTCTTCATTCATATAGACAAGCTTAGTCTTTTGTTTTAAATACTCTATTATATCTCTTTTCTCATTATCATTATCGGCTACTGAAGAATAAATAGATTTTCTTATAGTTGGAAACCTATCGATTATGTTTTTGATATCATTAAGAGAAATCGTTCCGTATGATTCAACAAGGAACAATGTTCTTGATGAAAAAACAGCAACCTTAGCTCTCGTATTACCTATATCAATCACTAATCTCATTAAAAGTTATTCTTGTATTATTTCTATAGAGTTAATTTCTTCTTTATTCTGGTCAATATCTTTATTCTCTCTATTTATTGAATTATTCTTTTGAAGCCCTTCTAAAGGTAGATTGAACTTTGCATTAAGTTCGTTGAAGTTTTTATACTTAATATATTCCTCCCTATCCATCCAACAATCATCAATATCAAGTGGATTATGTTGTCCATCAAAAATAGAATAGGTTTTCTTTATTATATCATTATTTTCATTAAAGAAATACTCTGAAAGCTCAAAAGCAACTTCAGCACAAACTGATTTAAAGGTGCTATAATGCCTGATGAACATTACTCCATTTCCGTTTTCATCAAATATATTCTCGTATATATAATCCCAAGCCTGATTTTCATTTAATATCATCTCTCTTACATACATAACCTTGTCTGTGTTTGGATGAAAAATAACTTCAAACTTCCTATCAATATTCAATTTATTAATTCCGTCAATAATTGGTAAGATTTCACTCTCACCCATTATCCTTGAAAAATGATAAACCAAACTATCTTTGTCTCTTAAAATATTAATGTAGCTTAGCAATTCTTCAGAGAACTTTACCGACTTCTTACTAAAATCATCCTTAACATCAATTTCCATTGACTCTTCATCTTCTTCAACCTCATCTAATCCCAATTCTGTATCAACCAAATAATCATTATTATTATTACTGACTGAATCTATCTCTTGAGAGAAGGCATTGATAGAACATAAAAATAAAAGAACAAGTAGAACCCTAATCTTCATAATAACCCTTTCTGATATAGTAAATGTAGAATAAAATATAGTATTAATCAATGTCTTCTTTAAACATTGGATCCCATGGTGGGAGCATTGTAGGTGTTTGATTTAATATGCTAAGTATTTTTGAAGGAACGTATTTTCTATCAACAACCAAGCGGAACATATATTCATTAAACCACTCATCAGTAATAATCAAATGACCTTGAAATCCAGCTGAAGGACCCCAGCTATTTTCAACTAACCATTTATTAGCTTTGTTTTCTTTGTTTAAATCAACAGCACAAAGGGTCATAGCGTGAGATGAACCACTTGCAAGAGTTTGAATTCTTTGAGATTTATCCATTGAGAAACTTGTACCCATCAAAGAAGCATAGTCGTAATTGTTTACATCCAATAAACCTTTTGATCCATTATAGAACTTCCCAACATCACAAGAGAAATACATCATTATTGAGTCTTTAATGGAAGCAATAGCCATTTCTTTAATATCCTCTACTGGCAAATTAATATATCTCCAATTGAAACCATCAGCAACATGTCGGTCATTCTCAATCTCATAAAGTTTATTGTAAGGGCGAGTTGGATCATTCATAAGCATAACATAGGTCTTAGTTAAGTCCTTTCCAATAAATTTATCATAGAAAGATTTAGGAGTATATTTATCTGTTGAGATTTCCTTACCAGAAGCATTACGAAGCGTATAAGTAAATTCAGTTACAGGCTCACCATAAGCAAGAACTAACATTCTGTATATTGTAGAAAGCATATTAACCTTCTTAGCATCTAAGTCTTTTGCAGTAGAACCTCTTAGCTCCAAAGCATATTCCTTTAGTTTAAGCGTTATTAGGGTAGATATTGTTCTTGTATTTTCTGAATTATAGGTTTCAGGCTGAACACTTGAAGGAACAAGACCATATTTCATAACTAAATCACTTACTCCAGTAAATTGTCCACCATCTGAAAGCACATTATTTAATAGCCAATTATTATGTTTGCTGTCTAAGGGTTCATCTTTATGTTTGATGATAAGAGAAAGGAAGAGGTTTGACTTTTCTAATTGGTCATAGAAGAACAAATGATTGTGAGAGAAATTAAATTCACCTAAATTATATTTAGCAATCATTTCTGCCCTAAGCACATTGAAGCCGCTAAACATCCAACATCTTCCTGATGATTTTTGATCAGAAACTCCCTTTGTCTTAACTCTATTAGAGAAATAAGTGTCGTAATTTGCTTGGTTATCATAGCTAATAACCAATTTATCAATTGAATTGCTTGTAATTGCATTTTGCAAAGCCTTATCTTGAGCTGTGAAATTATTCGCTTTCTTAATCTTTTCAAGCATTTGAGGATTAATCCCATCATTTTGAGAAAAAGCCATAAAGCTTAGTAAACAAGCAAGCGATAATACTATAATTTTTTTCATCTTCTATTCTTTTTTTATTCTTTCTTATTTTTCCATTCTACTTGGAAAACAAGCTTCATATTTAACCTTATAATCTTTAATGTTTCCGAAATCTTCGTCATCAATAATTATTTCTCCCTTAGTCACTACACCAACTGCACAACAAGGAACTCCTGTCAAACGAATCATATCTAAGAAAGCATCTTCTTTTTCTGGGTCAATAGTAACTACTACTCTTCCTTGTGCTTCTCCAAATAGATATGAATCAAGACGAACCTCACTATCAGTTAAGATATCGAAGCCATAATTATTTGGCATTCCAGATTCTATTAGGGTTGTAAATAGACCTCCGTCACTAACATCGTGAGCTGAGGCAATAAGTCCTTCAAGAATTAATCCATTTAATGTATGGTGAAGATTATATTCTTCTTCTATATCAAAATATGGAGCTGGTGAAAGCTTAATTCCTTTGTATGAATATAAGTATTCTGAGCAATTAATATCATCAACAACATGTCCTAAAAGATAAATAGTTTGACCAACTTCTTTAAAATCTAAAGTAGTTTGAAGTTTCTTCTCAACAACACCAATCATTCCAATTACTGGAGTTGGGAAAACAGATTCAACCACACCATTCATTGAAGCTTGGTTATAGAAACTAACATTTCCTCCTGTTACTGGAGTATTAAATCTCCTACAAGCTATGCCCATACCTTTTATTGCATTTTCAAACTGCCAATAGGTTTCAGGATTATATGGGTTTCCGAAATTACAACAATTAGTAACTGCTAATGGCTCTCCACCAGAACAAACAATGTTTCTGGCAGCTTCAGCAACCGCAATTTGAGCTCCTATTTCAGGATTAGCATGAACATAACGACCATTACAGTCTGTTGTCATTGCAATTGCAGTTTCAGTTCCTTTAATATTAACTACTGCTGAGTCCGAAGGACGGTTTGTTGACATATTACGAGTTCCTACCATAGAATCGTATTGCTCATAAACCCATCTTTTTGAAGCAATGTTTGGATGTCCAATAAGGAAGTGACCTATTTTTTTACACTCTTCTAAGTCTGGATCACAAACATCATCAACATTAAACTTAAATGTTTCAGCAAAATATGCAGGTTCTTTTGATTCTCTATCATATTGAGGAGCTCCTCCACCCAAAACAAGGGTTGAAGCAGGAACATCAGCAACTAATTCATTATTCCAATAGAAATTTAATCTATCTCCATCAGTTACTTCACCAATATGAGCACAGTTTAAATCCCATTTCTTAAATATATCTTCAACTATTTGTTCTTGTCCTTTCTTAACACAAACCAGCATTCTTTCTTGACTTTCTGAAAGCAAGATTTCCCATGGTTCGATATTCTTTTGACGAAGTGGAACCCTGTCTAAATGAATATCCATACCACAAACACCTCTTTCACTCATCTCACTGGTTGAGCAGATAATGCCTGCTGCTCCCATATCCTGCATTCCTATTATTGCACCACTCTTGCCTAATTCAAGGCTAGCCTCTAATAATAGTTTTTCTTGGAATGGGTCACCCACTTGAATTGAAGGAATGTCGTCTGCTGAGTTTTCTGTTATGTCAGCTGAAGCAAAACTTGTTCCATGAATTCCATCCTTACCTGTGGAAGAACCAACTATGTAGATAGGGTTTCCTTTTCCGGTAGCAATTGCAGAAATCAAATCATCCTTCTTCATAATCCCAACACTCATCGCATTTACTAAAGGATTATTCTCATAACATGGATCAAAAAACACTTCTCCTCCAACAACTGGAACTCCAAAAGCATTTCCATAATCACCAATCCCTTTTGTAACTCCTTTTAGTAGCCATTGGGTGTGAGGATTATCTATATCTCCAAAACGAAGTGAATTCAATTGAGCAATAGGACGAGCTCCCATTGTGAATATATCTCTATTTATTCCACCAACTCCTGTTGCAGCACCTTGATAAGGCTCAACCGCAGAAGGGTGGTTATGTGACTCTATCTTAAAAACGCAAGCAAGTCCATTACCAATATAAACCATACCTGCATTTTCTTCGCCAGCCTTAACCATTAGCTGTTCTCCATCTCGGGGTAGGGTCTTTATTAGTTTAATCGAATTCTTATATGAAGCGTGTTCACTCCACATAACTGAATAAATACTTAACTCTGTGAAATTAGGAGTGCGTCCAAGGATGCCACAAATTTGTTCATACTCTTCTGGCAATAGCCCTAATTCTTTAGCAGTTGCAACGTTAACGGATTGATTCTTTATCATAGAAACTTAATATTTTTAAAGTGCAAAGTTAGTAAATTCAGCTCAAAAGCCTAACAAAAAACCTTCTATTTTACATTAATTAGAAAAACAATGATAATTTTGCAACGATTAGAACGTAATTTTAATCAAATTAAATTCTTTGGATAAAACGATTTTAATAATATGATGTTATGATTCTTAGAACAGAAATAAGTCCTAAAAAAACTCTTAATCCCATTTCTCACTCCGAATCCATTGGTTTGATTGGCTCCTGCTTTACTCAGTCAATTGGAAATAAGCTTAATCAAACTGGCTTTGCAACCGATATTAATCCATTTGGAATAATATATAACCCAATCACAATTTCAGAATGTCTTGAAAGCATTTCCACAAAGAAATTTCTAAAAGATGAAGACTTAGTTTTTACAGGAGATTTCTTTAAATCCTATTCCCATCATGGGGATTTTAAATCTGAGAACGAAGAAGGACTTTTAGGAATAATTAATCAAAGAATTGAAGAAAGCAATAAGTTTATCAAGGACGCAAAATGCCTAATCCTAACTCTTGGCTCTGCTTGGGTTTATCTGCATAATGACACAAATAGAATAATGGGCAACTGCCATAAAATGAATGCTAACCTGTTCACAAAAAAACTACTATCTATTTCTGAGATTTCTGAAAGTCTGAAAAATAGTATAAACTTATTTTTTAATAATAATAAGAACGA
>JAGNRX010000107.1 GCA_017988355.1 Bacteroidales bacterium
GGATAGAGTCGGTGTTATTTGGGCTTCTAGTATTGGTGGTATAACAACCTTCCAACAAGAAGTAAAGGATTTCGTATTGGGTGATGGTTCATACCGTTTCTCCCCTATGTTTATCCCTAAAATGATTGCTGATATTTGTGCAGGACATATCTCAATTCGTCACGATTTGAGAGGTCCTAACTTTGCAACTGTTTCGGCTTGTGCCTCTTCTGCAAATGCAATCGCTGATGCCGCTTTATATATTAAAGTTGGTAAGGCTGATATGATGGTTTGTGGAGGATCTGAGGCATCTGTTGTTGAATCAAGTTTAGGTGGTTTTAGTGCTTTGACAGCTTTGTCTTCAAGAAACGATGACCCTCAAACAGCATCACGTCCTTTCGATAAGGATAGAGATGGTTTTGTTTTGGGAGAAGGTGCTGGAGCAATAGTACTGGAAGAGCTTGAACATGCCTTAGCAAGAGGAGCAAAAATCTATGCAGAAGTTATGGGCTCTGGTCTAACAGCTGACGCATATCACATGACAGCATCTCATCCTGAGGGAAGAGGAGCTCAAATGGCTATGAAAGTTGCTTTAGAAGAGGGTGGATTAGATTTAACATCTGTTGACCATATTAACACTCATGGAACATCAACTCCTGTGGGAGATGTATCTGAACCAAAGGCTATTTTAGCTTTGTTTGGAGACCATGCATATAAAATCAATATTAACTCTACAAAGAGTATGACCGGGCATCTTCTTGGAGCTGCAGGTGCTATTGAATTTATTGCTACTGTTCTAACAATTGTACATGGAATAGTTCCACCAACAATAAACCATTTCACTGATGATCCTGAACTTCCAGCTTTGAATTATACATTCAATAAGGCTCAAGAAAGAGAAATAAATGTTGCACTTAGCAACACATTTGGTTTTGGTGGTCATAATGCATCAATTGCATTAAAGAAATATAGTAAATAATAGTTTATTAATGTTATCCCTATTTAGAAAATCAGCTAAAGTTGATATACGAGATAAGGAGCTAAAACTATTTTTAAGGAATATTCTTGGGTGCAAGCCTAAGAATATTTCTATTTATAAGCTTGCTCTAACTCACAAGTCCTACTTTAACAAGAACAGTAAGGGCTTTAGGATGAATAATGAAAGGTTGGAATACCTTGGAGACACAGTTCTAAGTACAATAACTGGAGATTATTTGTTTAAGAGATATCCCTATCAAGGAGAAGGTTTCTTAACAGAGATGCGTTCAAAGATTGTAAGCCGTGCCTCTTTGAACAAATTAGCTCAGAAGATAGGTCTTTCAAAGCATATACAATACATAAAAGATAACGGTCAGTTTCTTTCAATGGACGGTGATGCTTTTGAAGCAATTGTCGGCGCCATTTATCTCGATAAGGGCTACTGCTTCACTTATAATGTAATTACAAAAAGGATTTTTTCCCTCTATCTTGATGTTGACTCATTGGAAACAACTGATTGGAACTTCAAAAGTAAACTTATTGACTGGGGACAAAAAACTAAGCAAAAGGTTTCATATCAAGTTATAGATACTGATGAAACAAGTTCAAGAAAACAATACAAAATACAGGTTTTTATTGATGATGTAGGTCAATCCTCAGCTGTTGATTTCTCAATTAAGGCAGCGGAGCAATTAGCTTCTGAAAAGACTTACAAGAAACTTGTAGCAGAAAATATAATAAAAGATGAATAAGACAGAGCGTAAGCCTTCATGGTTAAAAGTTAAACTTGCTCAGGGAGAAAACTACTCAAAAGTAAAGAAGATTGTTGAACTTAATCAACTTCATACAATTTGTTCGAGTGGGAAATGTCCTAATATTGGTGAGTGCTGGACAAAAGGCACAGCAACCTTTATGATTGCAGGTGAGATTTGTACCAGGAGCTGTAAGTTTTGTGCAACTCAATCAGGGAAACCTCTTCCGCTTGACTCAGAAGAACCACAGAAAATAGCTCAATCGGTTAAACTAATGCAACTAAGACACTGCGTTATTACTTCAGTTGATAGAGATGAACTTGAAGACAAAGGTGCTAATCACTGGGCAGAAACCATAAAAGAAATAAGGAAAGTTAACCCAAATACAATTATTGAAGTTCTTACCCCTGACTTTGACAATATAGATGAGCTTTTAAATATTGTTTTTCAAGCTAAGCCTGATATCTTTGGACATAATATGGAAACGGTTAAGAGATTAAGTCCACAAATTAGAAGTAGAGCAAAATATGATTTAAGTCTTGATGTTCTTCGCAAAGCTTCTAAGGCTGGAATCATTTCTAAATCTGGAATAATGTTAGGCTTAGGCGAAACTGAAGAAGAGGTCTTTGAGCTAATGAAAGACCTAAGGGAAGTTAATTGTAACCTTTTAACAATTGGTCAGTACCTTCAACCAACGACTCAAAACATCCCTGTTCAAGAATATATTCATCCAGATCAGTTTGCTAAATATAAGGAAATGGGAATGGGCTTAGGTTTCGACAATGTTGAAAGTGGTCCGCTGGTTCGCTCTTCCTATATGGCAAAGGAAACATTCATTGATTCTAAGCTTAGCAAATAAATATTCAGATTCTGATTTAATCTAAATGTTTTTTGTCATACTTTGTACTATCTTCCACTGAGAGAAGAACTCTTTTGCAAGTATTCTAAGGAAGGTATAGGTAGGAATTGCTAATATCATTCCAATAACTCCACCAATTTCTCCTGCCATAATAATAATAAGGAATATTTCTAAAGGATGTGCTTTAACGCTTTTAGAATAAATAAATGGTTGGAGGACAAAGTCATCAATAATCTTTACAACTCCAAATACAATAAGAAAATTAATGATTATTGGAAGAATATCTATGCCTGGGTCTATGCTTAAGGCTCCTGTTATTGTTATAATTAATCCCATAAAGCCTCCAATTATTACTCCAATATAGGGTAAGATTACCATTGTTCCACATATTGCTGCTATTAGAATTGCGTTTGAGAAGCCAACAAAATAGAAGCCAATTGAGAAAAGACTAATCATTACTAATATTTCAATTGAGATTCCAATAAAATATCTTGATATTAGACTGCGAGTATTTGTTATTATCCTATCAACTTCATCTATATATTCATCGGGTGTAATTCCCATAACGAAATTATAGAGTAGGTGGGAATCTTTTAGTAGGAAGAAGGTGATAAAGACTGTTATAAAGAAGCCCATAATTAGGCTTGTGCCAAGTCCTAAGACAACATCTGCAATATCATTTATCTGAAACATTTGAAACATATTTAAGATTTTATTGGATACTAATGTCTCAAGAGTTATATTGGGTGACATTATTCGATATTCATAGAGGAAGCTCTCAAGAGATTTAATTGGAGCGGCGTAGTAGTCTGCAATTTGATAGATATCAATGTTTGCAAAATTCATTGCTTGTGAAATAATTAAAGGAACTAAGGTATATATTATTAGAGAAAAGGCTCCAATAAGTGTAATCAAGGTAAGTATTGTTGAAAGAGTATTGCCGATGCGAAATCTCTTGTAGTGAATTTTGCTTAAGACTTGTATTAAGGGTCTTCCAATAAAAGATAAAACGATGGAAGCGGCAATGCAAGCAACTAAGAAACGAAAATACCATATTCCATAAAGAACTAATAAAAGGATAATTATTGAGACTGCCCACTTTGCAATAACAGGGAATTGGTACTTATCTTCTTTCATAGAATGGATTTATATTTGTTAATTATTTTTTCAAACTACTGTTATTAATTGTTATCCTCTGCAAGCCATTCTGCATAAGAGTTTTTTGTTTCGTATAAGCATAAACGAGCCAATTCAACTCCTTTTGGTAGGCGTGAAGAAATGCGTTTAGAGAAATCAAGAAGCATATTTTCACATGTTGGTTGATATGGTGTGATGATGATTTTGGTATTGCACTGTTGAAGATGAGGAAGCATTAAGGAATTATGGGGAACAAGTAGTGCGTGATCAAGTTTATCAACTATTTCAGAATAAACAATTGATTTTAAGTCCCCAAAGTCCATTACCATACCGTTTTTTGGATCTTCCACATCGTTTATTGGCGTTCCTTTAACCGTTACAAATAATCGATAACTATGTCCATGAATATTCTTACACAAGCCATCGTAGTTGTGAAGTACGTGGGACATTTCAAAATTAAATTCCTTAGTTAAGCGTATTTTCATATAGCAAAATTACAAAATTATTTCAATCCTTATTATAGTTTTCTAAATCTTTGATTCATTTTTTTCTTTCTTTGATCTAAAAAATTCTTTCTTTGATTCAGGAAACTCTTTCAGCGTTTCATTTTACTCTTTCTTTATTTGGCAAAAAGATGTTCTAATAAGATTTTCAAGCCTAAGCCAAAGAGAATAGATCCTCCAAATATTAGTGCCAATTTTGGCTTAAAGAAATAGGCTTTCATCCCCATAAAAGCACCCAAGAGAGAGAATATAAATGTGGATAAAGCAATTAGTCCAACTATTATTAATTGTTGATTGAAGGTGTATTCGAGTCCAAATCCAATCCCTATAATAAATGCGTCTATGCTTGTTGCTATTGAAAGGGTTATTAGGACTGATGGCTTTGTGAAATCATATAATGCACATTCTCTTAGGTTGTAACGATACCCTTCAAGAAACATTTTCATCCCAATAACTGCTAATAATCCAAATGCTATCCAGTGGTCAATTACTTGAATATAATCTTTTGCAAAATCACCGACTAAGGCTCCTATTAGTGGGAAGAGTCCTTGGAAAAAAGCAAAGCTTAGTGCTAATATGATGGCTCTT
>JAGNRX010000108.1 GCA_017988355.1 Bacteroidales bacterium
AGAATGCAAATATACAAATAAATAAGTAGATATCAAATAAAAATTATAAGTTTAGTATTTCTTCTTTGGTAATGATGAAATCAATACAAGGTTTTCCTATATCTTCTAATAAAACAAAACGAAATTCGCCATTGATATTTTTCTTGTCAGCTCCAAGATAATTTAATAGTAAATCTTTATAATCCTTCAAATCAACAATCTTATAATGTTCTATCAAGTAGTCGTAAATGTCTTTTGCCTTGTCTTTTGGGAAGGATAGCTTTTGTTCGGAGAGCTTAGTTGCGTAGTAAATTCCAGAAGCCACTGCCTCACCATGCAAGACATCTAAGCCTTTGCTTAATGATATGCTTTCAATTGCATGTCCAATTGTGTGTCCGAAGTTTAGGACTTTTCTTTCATTTTCTTCGTTAGGGTCTATCTTAATAATTTCTTCTTTTAATAATATGCTTTTTTCAAGAAACTCGTCTCTAAATCGTGTGTTCTTATTAGGATTTGATTTTCTTATCTCTTGCCAAAGGATTTCGTCCTTAACAATAGCTATTTTAATCATTTCAGCTATGCCATTAAGGATTTGCCTTTTGTCTAATGATTTAAGGAATTCCTTATGGTAATATACTATTGAATTATGATTGAAGGTGCCTATTTGATTTTTGATTTCTCCAACATTAACTGCAGTTTTCCCTCCAATTGAAGCATCAACCATTCCAAGAAGCGTTGTTGGGATTGAGATATGTTGAATACCTCTTTTAAAAACAGAAGCAAGAAAACCACCTAAGTCTGTAATTACTCCTCCTCCTAATGAAATCAATATGCTATCTCTATCGGCAGAAGATTCTATTAATGAACTACAAAGATTTTCAACAATTGATAGAGATTTACTTTCTTCACCTTGCTCAACTTCAAGTATCTCTGCTCCATACAACTCTTCAACCTCACCAATTAAAACAGGCAAACAATGTGTATATGTGTTTGTATCAAGCAAGAGAAACTTCTTTGAATTAGGTCTTAGTCCAAGATGCTTATCTAAATCAGATAAGCTATTATGAGTTTTGTAGAAATTAGATTCCATTTACTAACCGAATTTTGATAAAAATATAATTCTCATTAATCTAACTTCTTCTTCGGTGTATTCATCTTCTCCAAGTTCTTCAAGGATTTCATGAATATTATCATATTCCGACTCTCTAAGTAAATCTAATATCTCTTCTTGATGATAAGGGTCAACCATCTCATCAATATAATATTGTATATTAAGCTTTGTTCCTGATGCAACAATGCTATCAATCTCTGTTAATAGGGCATTCATCTCAAGGTTTTTCGCCAAAGCAATATCTTCAAGAGGAAGTTTCTTGTCTATACTCTTAATAATATATACCTTTAGTCCTGATTTATTGATAACGCTTTTTACAACTAAGTCTTGAGGGCGTTCTATTTCGTTCTCTTCAACATATCTCTTAACAACATCAATAAATGGTTCTCCGTATTTTTGAGCTTTACTTGTCCCTACTCCAATAATTTGACGCATCTCATCCATTGTAATAGGGTATTGAATTGTCATATCTTCCAAAGACCTATCTTCAAAAATAACGTACGGTGGGAGGTTTTCCTTTGTAGCCATTTTCTTACGTAGATCCTTAAGAATGCTAAATAGAACCTTGTCAACACCTCCTCCATCTGAACCAGACATTATTGTTGAGTCTATGTCTTCATAATCACTTTCAAAATCGTGATCTTCTGGAACAAGAATAGGATAGGATTTTTTAAGGAAACGATAACCCTCTTGAGTAATCTTAATTATTCCGTAGTTCTCTATTTCTTTCATCAATAACCCTTCAATTAGAGCTTGACGAATTACGGCTTTCCAATAAAGGAATTTCTTCTCTTGTCCAACTCCCCAATTAGGAAGATTCTTAAAAGATTTTGTTTGTGCATTGCTAACACCAGTTATGATATTAGCTATATCAATAGCTTTAAGTATCTCCTTAATATCTACAACCGTTTCAAGCACTATCTCTATATCCTCAGTTGCATCGATTCTTGGTTTAGGGTTTAAACAATTATCACATGCTCCACAGTTATCTTGTCCATAATGCTCTCCAAAATAATGGAGTAAGTTAATCCTCCTACAAACTGAGCTTTCAGCATAAGAAATGGTTTCATCCATAAGTTGGAGTGCAACCTCTCTTTCTGCAACTGGCTTATCGTTTAAAAACTTTTCAAATTTAATTATATCTTGTTCTGAGTAGAAAGCAATACATTTTCCCTCTCCGTCATCCCTTCCTGAACGTCCTGTTTCTTGGTAGTATCCTTCCAAACTCTTTGGCATATCGTAGTGAATAACAAACCTAACATCAGGCTTGTCTATTCCCATTCCAAATGCAATTGTAGCAACAATCACATCTGATTTCTCCATAATAAATCTATCTTGGTTATCTGCTCTGGTTGCAGCATCAAGTCCCGCATGGTATGGCAAAGCTTTAATTCCGTTTAAAACTAATGTAGCGGCTAGTTCCTCAACCATCTTTCTGCTCAAACAATAGATAATACCTGACTTCCCATCATTTTCTTTAATAAAACGGATTATCTCCCTATTCATATCCACTACCTTCTTAGGTTTTGTGCGTATTTCGTAGTAGAGATTAGGACGGTTGAAAGAAGATATAAAGACATTAGCATCGTTTATCTCCAAGTTCTTCATAATATCTTGTTGAACCTTTGGAGTTGCAGTTGCTGTTAGTGCAATTATTGGAACATTCTGACCAATTGCATCAATAATGGGTTTCATCCTCCTATATTCAGGACGGAAATCGTGACCCCATTCAGAAATACAATGAGCCTCATCAATTGCATAAAAAGAAATATCTATCTCACGAAGGAATTCAGCATTCTCTTCTTTATTTAAACTTTCAGGGGCAACATATAGTAATTTTGTGATCCCATTTGTCAAGTCATCCTTTACTTCCTTTACTTCAAGTTTAGAAAGAGAAGAATTTAGAAAATGAGCTACTCCGCGCATGGAGCCAAATCCACGAATGGCGTCAACTTGGTTTTTCATTAAAGAAATCAAAGGCGAAACAATGATTGCACAACCAGGAAGAATCAATGCGGGTAATTGATAACATAAAGATTTTCCTCCACCTGTAGGCATAATAACAAACGTATCATTCCCTGCAAGTAAGCTTTTGATTACTTCTTCCTGTCTGCCTTTAAATTTATTAAAACCGAAAATCCTCTTAAGTTCTTCATTTAAGTTAACGTCAGTTGTTTTTATTTGTTTTTGACCCATTTTATTTCTTTCATTTTTATATTATCAAATATATTACGTACTTTTGTCGCTACAAAAAACAAGTAGTTTTATAGTTTGATTATGCTAAATTACTGCTTTTTTCAATACAATACCAAAATATACATAATTTTTTTGAAAGTGAAAACAGCACAAGAGATTAGAAACATTGCAATACAGACAATTAACACAGAATCTTTAGCAATAGAGAAATTAACTAATAATATTAATGATGATTTTTCAGCGGCTGTTGAGCTAATTTTCAATAGCAAAGGCAGAGTTATCGTAACTGGAATAGGCAAGAGCGCAAATATAGCAAATAAAATAGTATCAACCTTCAATTCCACTGGAACTCCTTCAGTGTTTATGCATGCAGCTGACGCCATTCACGGAGATTTAGGAATAATTCAGCCTGATGATGTAATAATATGTATATCGAAAAGTGGAAACACGCCAGAAATTAAAGTACTAATCCCTCTAATAAAGAATTTAGGAAACAAATTAATAGCAATAGCTGGTGAGCCTCAATCGATGTTAGCAATTCAATCAGATTACTTTCTAAATGTATATGTCGATAGAGAAGCATGCCCAAATAATCTTGCACCAACTTCTTCAACAACTGCACAATTAGTGATGGGAGATGCTCTTGCGGTATGTCTTTTGGAATGTAGGGGATTTACAGCTCAAGATTTTGCAAAATACCACCCAGGAGGAGCATTAGGAAAGAGATTATACTTAAAAGTAGCTGACCTATATCCAAATAACGAAAAGCCAGAAGTTTGTCTTGAAACTCCACTTGCTCAAACCCTTATTGAAATAACTTCAAAACGCTTAGGATGTGTTGCTGTTGTTGAAAATAATGAGATACAAGGAGTAATAACTGATGGAGACCTACGCCGTATGCTATCAAAAAGTCTTTCCTCTGACAATCAAATGGCAAAGGACATTATGACAGTCAATCCTAAAACAATTTCAAAAGATAAATTTGCAGTTCAGGCACTAACCCTAATGAAAGACTATCATATCACCCAGCTCCTTGTTGTGGACGAGAATAGTAAATATTTAGGCGTTATCCATCTTCACGATTTAATTAGAGAAGGGATAATTTAGCCTTGTTAATTGCTTGGTTGCAAGTAGTTTAGTCTGCGTGAAATGAATCACTGATCTAATCTACTGAATCAAAGAAAGAATTTGCTGAATCAAAGAACTAATTAGCTAAATCAAAGATCTACGAAATCAAAATAAAGGCTTAGAAAAAAGAAAAAAGATTAAATTAAAGAGAGATTTCATATTTATATGAAATCTCTCTTTTTTTCTATTAACTTTTAAAAGGGTACGCGATGGGATTCGAACCCACGACCAATGGCACCACAAACCACTACTCTAGCCAGCTGAGCTACGCATACCATGTAGTTATTTAAGTTTGCAAAGATAGATGTTTTTTCATTACTAACAAATTATTCTCTATTAATTTTAATATTTGAAGATATACCTATATC
>JAGNRX010000109.1 GCA_017988355.1 Bacteroidales bacterium
GGTCTGCAAAACTTGTGAGTTCTATCTTATTCATAGTGCAAAGATACGCAAAATATATGACTTAACAAGCTGTTTGTTAGTATTTAATGTTGACTTTTACCCTGCAACGGTCTTGTAATAATTTACTGAAACGCCACTTTAAAAAAATGAATCAAAGAGATAGAAAATTAAAACAAAGAGTTATTATCTTAAAACAAAGAAAGAGGCTGAGATGAATTATTAAGTTCAAATCAGCCTCTTATTATTTAGTTGTATAAGCTATTAGTTTTTACTTCTTAGCTTTTAGTTTTTACTTCTTAGTTATTTAGTTTTCCTTGATTGCTGCTTGTGCTGCTGCAAGGCGTGCTACTGGAACTCGGAATGGTGAGCAAGAAACATAGTTCATTCCTGCTTTGTAGAAGAACTCTATTGATGCTGGGTCTCCGCCATGCTCTCCACATACACCAACTTTTAGGTTTGGCTTTGTTGTACGTCCTCTTTGAACTCCAAATTCAACCAATTGTCCAACACCTTCTTGGTCTAGTGTTTGGAATGGGTCGAAAGGAAGGATTTTCTTGTCTTGGTACTCACTTAAAATTGTGTTTACGTCATCACGAGAGAATCCAAATGTCATTTGAGTAAGGTCGTTTGTTCCGAAAGAGAAGAAGTCTGCTATTGTTGCAATTTCGTCAGCAACAAGTGTAGCTCTTGGAATTTCAATCATTGTTCCATATAGGTAAGTGATTTGAGCATTCATTCTCTTTTCAACCTCTGCATGAACTATGTCGCAGATTTCTTTTTGGTGTTGTAGCTCGGTAACAGAAACTGTTAATGGTACCATAATTTCTAATCTTGGATCAAAACCTTCTTTCCTTAGTTCTGCCTCTGCTTCAAATAATGCATCAAACTGTGTTGCACTAATTTCTGGATAAACAATACCAAGACGAACTCCTCTTAGTCCCATCATAGGGTTAACTTCGTCAAGTGCATCAATTCTACTCATTATCTCTTGGTGAGAGATGCCAAGTTCTGCTGCAATTTCTTTTTGTTTATCTGCTGTGTGAGGTAGGAATTCGTGAAGTGGTGGGTCAATTAGACGGAAAGTAACTGGCTTGCCATTCATAACCTTCATTGTTCCCTTAACTGCTTCTTTAATATATGGGTGTAGTTCTGCTAAGTATTTCTTTCTTTCCTGGGTGTCCTTTGAAAGAATCATTTTTCTTAGTATAGCAAGTGGAGCCTCTGCATTTAGACCGTAGAACATATGCTCAATTCTAAATAGACCAATACCTTCAGCACCAAATGAAATTGCTTGCTCAGCATCTTCTGGGGTGTCAGCATTTGTTCTAATTCCCATTGAACGATACTTATCTACAACTTTCATGAAGTGTTGGAATAATGGGTTTTCAGTAGCGTCAATCATTTCAATTGCACCATCATAAACATATCCCTTTGTTCCATTTAAGCTTAGAGTATCTCCTTCTTTATAGGTCTTTCCTGCAATTGTTACTGTGTTTTCATTCATGTTAATATGAACTGCTTCACAACCAACAATACAACATTTTCCCCATCCTCTTGCAACAAGTGCTGCGTGAGAGGTCATTCCACCTCTTGCAGTTAAGATACCATTTGCTGCTCTCATTCCTTCAACGTCTTCTGGATTAGTTTCTTCACGAACTAAAATTGATTTAATTCCTAATTTTTCTAATCTCATTGCCTCTTCACTTGTTAGTGCAATAACTCCAACTGATCCACCTGGACCTGCTGGTAAGCCTTTTGCAATAACTTTGTTTTTAGCTTCGTCTTTTGAGTCAAGGATTGGGTGAAGTAGTTCATCAAGTTGGTCTGTTGAAACACGATTAATTGCTTCTTTTTCACTAATTATACCTTCTTCAAGCATATCCATAGCCATTGTCATTGCTGCAACACCAGTACTTTTACCAATACGGCATTGTAGCATATAAAGTGTACCATCTTGAATAGTAAACTCTATATCTAACATATCTCTATAAGCTTTTTCTAAAATATCACGGATTTCACAAAGCTCTCCATAAGTCTCAGGCATGCTTTCTTGCATTGAAGTAAGATGCTCATTTTGACTATTACGAGTGTCTGCGTTTAATGGGTTTGGAGTACGGATACCTGCAACAACGTCTTCACCTTGTGCATTAACTAACCATTCACCATAGAATTGATTTGCTCCAGTTGCAGGGTTACGAGTGAAAGCTACTCCTGTTGCAGAGCTATCTCCCATATTACCAAATACCATTGCTTGAACGTTTACTGCTGTTCCCCAATCGTCTGGAATTCCTTCAATTCTTCTATATGATATTGCTTTCTTTCCGTTCCAACTCTTAAACACAGCTTTTATTCCTCCTTCTAATTGAGCAGCTGCATCATCTGGAAATTCAACTCCGATTGACCTTCTGATTGTTAGTTTGAAGCTTTCAGACAAAGCCATTAGGTCTTCTGTTGTTAGGTCAGTATCTGATTTACATCCTTTTTCTTTTTTGTAATCCTCAAGCATATCATCTAAGATACGACGGATACCAACACCATTTGTAGGCTCAAGCCCTTCAGCTTTTTCCATAACAACATCAGCATACATCATAATTAAACGACGATAAGAATCATAAACAAAACGAGGGTTATTAGTCTTTTTGATTAAACCAGGGATTGTTTTAGAAGATAATCCAAGATTTAAAACAGTATCCATCATTCCAGGCATAGAGCTTCTTGCTCCTGAGCGACAAGATAATAATAAACAATTTTCGCTGTCATCATATTTCATCCCCATCACATCTTCAATCTTCTTCATTCCTTCCCAAACCTCATTCATTAAGCTTTCTGGTAGGCTGCACTCATTTGCATAATAATCTATACAAGCTTCAGTTGTGATTGTTAGACCTGCAGGAACGGGAAGCCCCAACAGACACATCTCAGCCAAATTAGCTCCTTTACCACCTAATAAATTCTTCATTTCAGCCTTACCTTCAGCAGTCTTGCCACCAAAAGTATAAACATACTTCTTTACGTTTGCCATTTTCATTAATTATTTAATTAAATATCTATATATTATAGTTAATATCAATCAATTATCCTAAAGTTTATAACTTTGGACTTGCAAAGATACAAAAAAACAAGAATAAATCCTCATTTTAAGATAAACTTAACATTAGAAATTAGGGTTTGTTGTGTGTAGTTAAGAGAATTAGACTAAGAAAAGCTTTGTTTTACTAATTCTTATCTCTTCCTTCTATTAGGAGTTATTGGACTATACTCATAGGCTCCAATTGTTGGGGGATAGGAACGCGAATTGCCAACTATATCGTAAGGATAAATTGAATTATATATGCCATTTCCTCTACCAATTGCAGGAGAGTTTTCCATAACTCTAAGGTCTCCTTCGCTAGAATTGTTGAATAGGGGATTTAAGTTAAAATAAGAATCTCTAACATAAGGACTTTGTGAATTAAGAGCTTTTGTCGCAAGAAGACAGTTCTCAAAATAATAATCAAGCCTTGCACCCTCTGCCTTATCTATTTCTATTTCCTCCTCGTTTGAACCATATATAATAGTATTATAGAAATTACACTCTTCAATAGGTCTAAGCTGTACATTATTGTTTATATCCTTATAATAGTTTTGTAGGAATAGGGTTTTGCTACTCCTTCTTGAATCATAAGCCCAGTAGTTTGCAAAGGTGCAATTAATGAAATTATACTTTCCTCCCATTGTTAATGCAAGAGTTTCCTTGCCTGTGTTTTGAACAACGGTGTTTGATGCATTAATACTAGCACCTCTTGAGAATAAACCATAATAAGACATATTCTCTATCCTTGAATTATTGATTTCAATGGTTGGATTATTTGTAGTAACGCAGCTATCTGCCATAAGCCCAATAGTTCCATTCTTGATTATTGCATTATCTATCCGACTATTCTTACTGCCTGCAAAAAACCTTATCAAGCCCCACTGACCTGCAAGATTAGAATAATATGTATCTCTCCTAATTCCTTGAAAAATCACATTGTTTTGGTAAGAACCATTCACTTTTAGGGTAGCATCAGGTAAGACCCATATATCTGCTTTATTGTTTAGGTGAATCTTTGTCCCCTCTGTAATGTTTAGAGTTGAGCTTGAATTAACAATTAATACTCCAAAAATTATATGAGGCTTATCATTCTTAAATTCAATATCGTTCCCATTCACAGTAACTCCTCTATCTATTCCTCCAAAGTGTGCAAGGGAATAGTGGGTAGAGTCTTTTGTGCCGTCAGCATTCTCAAAAACTAACCAAGCATTAGGAGTATGGTAGTAGGCGTTTTGTCCATAAGCCTCAAGCTGTACATACTGCTCCTTGTTGTTAAAAGAAAAGATAATGGAGTCCGAAGCCAGAAAGGGGTTGTTTTGATTATTTGGATCAATTGTAACTCTTGCAAAAATAAACATAGAGTCCTTTGCCCCAATTTCAATATCTCTTAGAACCATGGAAGTATCCCCATCAACATTTAGCCTATAAAAAGAATTCCTTCCTCCACCCAGTCTAATTTGATCTATCTTAATTGGTTTAGATTCCTTATTATATACCTTTATTTGTTTGGTAACAGAGCCCATTGTTGTGAAAACTGTATCAAATCTAAGCGTATCTGATGAGAACTTCAAATTAACAGTTTGGTCACTAACGAAATCATCTTCACTAACGCAGGAAGAAAAACCAAAGCCAATAATTAAAGCTCCAACAAAGAAGTAAAGCCAGTATTTGAT
>JAGNRX010000110.1 GCA_017988355.1 Bacteroidales bacterium
TCCATAATCTTAGCCTCAACATTCAAAACAGGAAATCCCATTGTTTGCCAAGAAACTTGATTAGGGTTTGCTCCAATAACAAGTGGTGCAGTTTCTGTTAGTCCATATCCAATTGCATAAGGGAAGTGCTTGCCAAGACGAAGGAATAATTCCGTTTCTCCGTCAAGTTTTGCGCCACCAATTCCGAAGAAAGTTAATCTGCCACCAAAGGTTTCATATAACATCTTCGATGCTTTGCGATACATTATCCTTTTGAAAAGACTACTTGTTAGCATTATTCTCCTTATTGTAGTCTTCTCTAATTCTGGTTTTATAATGTTTTTATATGCTTTCTCAATAAATAGAGGCACTGTAAGTAGAGTAGTAGGTTTAACTATCTTTACACTTGTCATAAAGGTAGTTGAAATAGGTAGTTTATTATGGTAATACATTGAAGCACCTTTCATAACTCCTGTTAGAAGTCCTAAGGTGTTTTCAAAAGTATGTGAAAGAGGAAGTACTGAAAGGTAAACGTCCTTTTCGTGTATAGGCCAGATATGATGTATTTGAAGAAGTTGTGAAGCTAAGTTGCCATGAGTTAACATTACTCCTTTGCTAAAACCAGATGTGCCTGAGGTGTAAATAATAACAGCAAGGTCTTCTGGAGTTGGTACTGTCTTAGTTCCAACTGACAAATTCTCTTTTTCACTTATTATTTCGAGGTTATCAAGCCTTATTATCGTTTCAATATTTGAGTAAGCCTCTTTATCCATTTTTGGATTTAAGCGTTCTGAAACAAAAGCAAGCTTTGCATCGGAATGGTTTATGCAATTTGTTATTTCTTCCTTTGTGAAGTCTGGTAATAAAGGAACAACAACTGCTCCCATATCAACAATTGCAAAATAAGCAATTGACCACGCAGGACTATTTTCACCAAGAATAACAACCTTATCTTGATGACCAATACCTTTAGAAACTAATAATTCTTGAACTTCTTGAACTTTTTCAAAGAATTCAGAATATGTTATTGGCTTATCACCAACAAAAGCCATTAAAGGATTGTTTGCAAAAGTCTTAACACTATACTGCAAGACTTCGTGCAGGGTTTTTGAATTTAACATCTACTATGTTTTGGTTATCACTTAATCTATGAAATATCTCTTTTACTATATTATTAGAGCTATCTCATAAAACTATTTCACAAACGTAATTTACAGCTTGATTGTTTTGTTTTAACTAAAAATAATTGCAAGCCGACAGCATTACTTACTGTTTTGTCTTTATTTAATTAGATTATACCCCAATAAAGTAAGGGTTAATCCTATGACTATACTTATAATAATATATATTATTGCTTGAATGTTTTGTGAGTTTTGGAACATTCGTAAGGTTTCAACAGAAAAGGTTGAGAATGTTGTGAAGCCACCACAAAGACCAATAAGGAAAAAAGCTTTTATGGAATTATGGTTTAAGAATTGATACCTTTGAGCAGCACCAATAAGTAAACCAATAAGTAAACATCCAGCAAGGTTAACAAAAAGAGTAGCCCAAGGAAAAGTTTGATTTGTTCTATGATAAAACAATTCGCTTATCCCATATCTTGAAGCAGAACCAATTGCTCCTCCTAAGGCTACTAATAAATATGCTTTCAATATATTATAATAATTATTCGCTAATTGCTTTCATTACTCTTGCAGTATATTCTTTTTCAATAGCATCTGCTTTTTCAATTAATGCTTGTCCTTTTGCAATAAGGTCATTAACAAAAGCCTTATCATCAAGTGAAGATGCATTAATCTTAACATTCATAAAAGCTCCATAACAAGCAGCTCTTGCACAAAGAATACCAACCCCAGCATCAGTTATTGAATTAGGATTACCTTTTTCAATCATTGCTATGCAGATTTCAAAGACTTCAAATGATTTGCAAAGAGTGCGGTAAGGAATTTCAATTGCGTACTTAGTTGCTTCTTGAATTGCATTCTTTCTCTCAGCTTTTTCTTCCTCTGTTTTCTTAGCCATGCCCATAGCATCCATTATCTTGTTGAAAGAATTGGTGTCCTCATCAACTAAGTGGATTAGTTCGTCTTTTAGAGCTTGTCCTTTTTCTGCTATAAGTGAAAACTCTTCCCATCTTTCATCCCATCCAGCTTTGTGAGAAGAAAGGTTAGCTACCATTGTTGCAAGTGAAGCACCAAGACTCCCCATATAAGCAGCAATAGAACCACCTCCTGGAGCAGGACTTTCAGATGCAGTTTCATTAGCAAATTCAACACAAGTCATATCAACTAATTTCTTCTTAGACTTGTCTTCAATTAAGTATTCTATAATCTTTTCTTCAGGGATAAATGGCTTTAAATCATCTAAGCCCATTGATTTGATTGCAATCTTAATAAGCTCTTTATCGTCAACTCCAAGTGAACGTTCTTGTCTTGCAAGATAGTATTTCCCAGCATCAGTTAGAGTTTTCTTAGGAACCACCCCAACAATTTCAACACCAGTAACTCTTATTCCTCTTGCACCAGCTTTCTTACAAACTTCTTCAAAACAAATATGAAGAGGTGTTTCTGAAATATTGGTAATATTCATTGAAACTTGAGCAATCTTATATTCATCAATAAACCAACCAATAGCCTTAGTTCCTTTTAGTGTTCCAGGGATATTTATTGGTTTACCGTTCTCATCCATTAATTTCTTTCCATTAGGTTTTCCTCCCTCTCTTGCAGGACGACCCTTTTCTCTAACGTCAAAAGCAATTGCATTGGCTCTACGTGTTGATGTAGTATTAAGGTTGTAGTTAACTGCAATAAGGAAATCTCTTGCAGAAATTGCAGTAGCTCCTGAAATTGCAACCTTATCGCTCCAAGCACTTGGCCCAAAGCAAGGTTTCCAGTCATTACTACCAATTCTATCTTTCAATCCTTCATATTCTCCTTGACGGCAATTAGCAAGGTTTCTTCTCTTAGGCTCAAGGGCTGCATTTTCATAAAGATAAACAGGTATTTCTAATTCATTACCAACTCTTTTTCCTAGTTCTCTTGCATAAACAGCCACTTCTTCCATGCTTATGTTAGCAACAGGAACCAAAGGACAAACGTCAGTAGCACCAAAACGAGGGTGATCGCCATGGTGATGTCTCATATCAATTAGCTCATTAGCTTTCTTTATTACTCTAAAAGCAGCTTCTACAACTTGCTTTGGTTCTCCAACAAAAGTTATTACTGTTCTGTTTGTTGTAGCACCTGGATCAACGTCTAATAATTTAACGCCTTCAACTTTTTCTATTTCATCAACTACTTGTTTGATGATATTTTGGTCACGTCCTTCACTAATATTTGGAACGCATTCTATTAATTGCTTCATAACGATATCTTACTTAATGTTTACTTAATAATTATTTGCTATTTGAAAACCTAAGCCCTAAATAACAATATGCAAAGGTCTGCAAAATAAATGATATGGGGGTCATTTGATTGACCAATTTAGATTTTTTAATAGTATCTAACTATATCAATAAGCCTAACTCCATCTAACCAAACAGCAATGCAGCCAACAACTCCGTTATCTCCTTTTTTCATTATTGGTTGTAGGGTCTTGTCATCAACTATTTCAAAGTACTCTAATTCAAAGTCTTTAATAAGTTTGAACTCATTAATAACAAAGCTTTTGATTTGAGATATAGATACATCATCTTTCATTGAAGAAGATTTTCTAAGTATCTTATTAATCTTTGGAGCTATCTCTCTTGCTTTTTCACTTAGTCTAACATTTCTTGAACTAATCGCCAGACCATCTTCTTCTCTGATAATTGGGCAAGCAACTATTTGAACAGGGGAGTTTAGCTGTGAAACCATATCCTTAATGATAGCAAGTTGTTGGTAGTCTTTTTCTCCAAAATATGCTTTATGAGGTCTTACCCAGTCAAATAATCTACTTACAATAACTGCAACACCATTAAAATGTCCTGGTCTTTGAGCTCCCTCCATAACCTGTTCAAGCTTTCCAAACGAAAAGCTTTCCTTTGCTTCTTCAGGATAAACTTCTTCTGCTTTTGGGCAAAACAAAACATCACAGCCATTTTCTTCTAAAAGCTTTCTATCTCTTTCAATATCGCGAGGGTACTTCTTTAAGTCTTCTTTATTATTAAACTGGATAGGATTAACAAAGACACTGCATACAATAATATCATTTTCTTTCCTTGCCGCTTCAATTAACGAAATATGTCCTCTATGTAATGCTCCCATTGTAGGAACTAATCCAATTGTCTTGCCTTCTTTCCTTACGTTTTCAATATACTGCGATAACTCATCTATAAGTTCAATTACTATCATAATGATTTCCTTGTTTTTTTGTAAATTATTCTCCCTCTTTGTCTTCTTTTTCCTCTTCTGTTACATCTTCGTAATCAGTAAATCCAACTTTTTCTTCGTAATCAATTCTGTTTTCACCTTGGTTCTTGAAAGTATTTTCAAATTGTTTTTTAGCCTGATGCAACTTGATTAAGATATCTATCACAAAGCTAAAAAAGGTTATAAGAATACTAAAAACAACTGCATCAAAAAACTTCTCAACCACAAAACCTGCACCAAGAATTAAGCTTGTAATATAAACTATTAAAGCATTAATTACTAAGTTGAAAAGACCTAAGGTTGAAACAATCAAGGGGAGTGATAGTAAGACTAAAATAGGTTTGAGGAAAGCATTAAGAAGACTAATTATTATTGCAGCTAGTAGTGCGTAACCAATATTCTCTACTA
>JAGNRX010000111.1 GCA_017988355.1 Bacteroidales bacterium
GCTCTCTGCTGCTAATAATATATTTTGAGTTGCAGCACTACAATCTTGTATCCAATATTCTTGTCCTTCACCCTCTAATGCTTTTTTCATATCTCCACATACTATTATCGCTGCTTGTGCTTGCTTTAACATTTTTGCATAAGGAAGTAGGTCTCCAAGTCTATCCAATGTTTCCCTATCATCTATTGCAATAAAAGCCCACGGTTGAGCATTAACAGCTGATGGTGCTGACATTCCTGCCCTAAGTAGCTTTTCTAAATCTTCTTTTTCAACTTTTTGATCAGTATAAGTTCTAACACTCTTACGCTCTGATATGTTTTTAAGAACTATTTCTGATTTCTCGGTATTCTGTCCAAAGCTTAGTGAACTAATTAATAGTAAAGCAATTAATAAAAGGTTAAATGGTCTCATTTTAATGTGGTTTTAGGTTATATTTATATTTAAGTCCTATTTTATTCTCTGGCAAATATAGAATTAATTTTTTATTTCTCAAATTTATGGCTAAGATTTTCTGCTCTGGCTTCAAATAATGAAAATAAATATGTACTTTTGTAAGTTATAAATTTTAATATGAAAAGGTTAATTGTATTTCTTCTTGGCATTTTATTTCTTAATACTGCTTACTCTCAAGGAAATGCTCTTGAAAAAGTGAGAAATGCAATATCTATTTCGGGTGAGGCTAAGATTCTTATTCCAATTAATGAGATAAAGGACATAGATTTATTAGCAAACACAATTAACTTAGACTACCCTAAGGGAGACAATCTTCTGGCTTATGTTAATGAAAAGCAGTATAGTAACTTCCTTAAATTAAATCTTAAACATAGTTTTTTTGAAGAGGATAATTCTTCAAAGGCACTAACTATGGCAACCACTATGTCTCAAATGAGTAATTGGGATAAGTATCCAACTTTTCAGGTTTACGATTCTCTAATGAGGAGATTTGCTCAAACTTATCCAGAGATTTGCAAATTAGATACTATTGGCTTTTCGGTAAATAATAGATTAATAATTGCACTAAAGATTTCATCTAACCCTTATCAAGATATCGACAAACCTAAGTTTTTATATACATCAACAATGCACGGTGATGAACTTGGTGGCTATGTTTTTATGCTTCGTTTAAGTGATTGGCTCTTGTCAAATTATGGAATAAATCAAAGGGCAACCGATATTGTAAATAATACCCAAGTTTTTATTAATCCCCTTGCTAATCCTGATGGGACTTATGCTGGTGGTAATTCTAACGTAAGTTATTCTACAAGATATAATGGGAATTATGTGGATTTGAATAGGAATTACCCATGTCCTGTTGCTGGTCCTCACCCTGATTCAGAGCAGTGGCAGGCTGAAACTCTTGCTTTCATGGCTTATGCAGATAGCAATGATTTCTCCATGTCTGCAAATCTTCATTCAGGAGCTGAGGTATTGAACTACCCTTACGATTCTTATTATCCTTCAGAAAGAACTCATTCCGATGCAAATTGGTTTGTTGATGTATGCCGTAATTTTATTGATTCCATTCCCTCATCTTCTCCTTCATCCTTATTTAAAGATGTTACAAGCATAGGATATACAAATGGTGCAAATTGGTATAAAGTTTCTGGTGGCAGACAAGATTATCAAACCTATTATAAATATGGAAGAGAAATTACATTTGAGGTTTCTTCTGTAAAAAGACTTTCAACATCTTCATTAAATAGTTATTGGGGATATTTAAAGGGAGGAATAATCTCATATATTGAGTATTGTCAAAAAGGATTAGAAGGATACGTTAGAGATAGTGCAACAAATGAGCCAATAAGAGCAAAGGTTTGGGTTGAAAATCATGATGGATTTCATTCAGAGGTGTATTCAAAACCAAGCACAGGCTATTATTATCGTCCAATACTAAGTGGGAACTACACAATTTCTTTTTCTGCTGAGGGCTATAAAACAAAAACAATTCCAAATATTCAAGTAAGTAGTGGGGCAGTTACTATTCAAGATGTAATTCTTGCACAAGATAATGCAGGTTTTCAAAGAATTGAAGAAGAAAAAGGATTTAATATATATCCTAACCCAGCAATGGATATCCTTACTCTAACTCTTAAAGACAAAACTAATGGAAAAACCAACTACTCCATAAAAAACGCTTTAGGAATTGAGATTATTAGGGGTGTGATTGCAGATAAAACAACCAATATAGATATATCTAATCTTAGTAGGGGCATATATTTTATTAGCCTTGGAACAAAAGTCATTAAGTTTATTAAAGAATAAGAATATTAATCAAATACTATGAAACAACTAATCATAATAATTACGCTTTTCCTTGCCTCAATAGGTTCAAGTTTGGCTCAAGAGAATGGAGAAGTAATTGTTGGACAAGACAAACCAATATCAACTCCTTTCTGTACTGCGGCTTTGGGGTGGACTTTCCCTGATGCAGATATGGCTGATAAGTACGAAAGCTTTATGACTTTAAATGCCAATCTTGGATGGAAGACAAAACAAAACTGGCTTTATATGGTTGAGTTTGGGTTTGGATTTGGTAGCGATAATGCTAAGAACAAGGATGAAATACTTGCAGGAATTATGACAAGAGAGGGTGACCCTTTTGTTATTTCAAGAGAAGGTTCTGATGCAGGCGTTGTTGGATATAATAGAAACTTAAGCCTTATGGGGAAAGTTGGAAAGGTTATCCCTCTTTCTAAGAAAAGACCAAATTCAGGTATAATGCTAACCTTAGGACTTGGAATGATTCAACACCAAATCATCTATCAATCGACCTTAGAGGTTGCTGAACAATTGGAAGGCGATTATGCTTATTTATATGATAGACAAGTAAGGGGAATTATGGCTTCTGGATTTATTGGATATCTAAATATGAGTAAGAAAAGCTATACTAATTTTTATGTTGGTTTAGAGATAGATCAGGCTTGGACAAAGTCAACAAGGGATTATCAAATAAACTATAATCTATCTAAAAATAAGATTTTTCAAGATAGGATGTTCACAATAAAAGTTGGTTGGATGTTCCCTTTCTTTGGTCGTGACGCTGATAAGATTTATTATTTCTAAAATATGAATTGTATTTATTCTTTTTTTATTTCGCTCTATACATTAGTAATATTAATAGTTTCTCCTTTTAATAAAAAGGCTAAGCTAATTGTGCAAGGACGCAAAGAAAGCTTTAAGAAACTTGAAGAAGGGATAAAGAAGGAAGACAAGGTCGCTTGGTTTCATGCAGCCTCACTTGGCGAATTTGAACAAGGCAGACCCCTAATTGAAGATTTTAAGAGAGAAAACCCAAACCATAAGATACTACTAACCTTCTTCTCATCATCAGGCTATGAGATAAGAAAGAACTACGACAAGGCAGATATTGTTATTTATCTTCCAAGTGACACAAAGAAAAATGCTAAACGCTTTATTAAACTTTCTCATCCTGACTATGTGTTTTTCATTAAGTATGAGTTCTGGTACAATTTCATCAAAAGAGCTAAGAAGTCTGGTGCTAAGGTTTTCCAAGTCTCACTAATACTTCGCCCCAATCAATATTTCTTTTCTGTTTTCGGCTCTTGGTATAGAAAACAACTAAAGAATTTTGATTACTTCTTTGTTCAAAATAAACAAACAAAAGACCTATTAATGTCAATTGGGTTTGAGAATGCTAAGGTGGCAGGAGACACTCGTTTTGATAGGGTTGTCCAAATTGCAAGTGAGGCTAAAGACTTTGAAAAGATTAAAGAATTTTGCCAAAACGATAAGGTTATTCTTATGGGTAGCAGCTGGCAAAAGGATGAGCAGTTAATGAAAGAGGCAAAGAGCAAAACAAAATCAGAGTTCAAACTTATTATTGCCCCACACGAAACACACCCCTCTCACATTGAACAAATACTAACTCTCTTCCCTAAGGCAATAAGATATTCTGAGATTGAAAAAACAGATTATTCAAATTCCGAGAACAAAGATAGTATCCTAATAATTGATTCTATTGGAATCTTGTCTTCTCTCTATAAATACGCAACTATAGCCTATATTGGAGGAGGATTTGGAGAAGGAATACATAATATATTGGAAGCAGCAACTTTTTCAAAGCCAATTTTATTTGGAACAAACTACAAGAAATTTAAAGAGGCTATTGATTTAGTTGAAAAAGAAGGTGCATTTAGCTTTACGGATAGTGATAAATTATCTCAGTTAATTGATTATTTATTGTCAGATAGCGATTATTACAAAAAAAGTTCAGATATTTGTCTAAGTTATATCTCAGAAAATAAGGGAGCTTGCAAAAAAATTCTATCTGAGATTAAGAATATTGAAAATTAGGAGGATTATTTTGAAAAAGGTCTTAAATATAAAAGCTTTTTTACTTATTGCGACAATACTCTTTGTGGGTTGTAGCCCCTATAAGCATATATCTAAAGACGGCTATATCCTTTCTAAGAATAAAGTATTAATTGACAGTAAAACCTTGCCTAAATCTGATTTTACTAATCTAATTAAACAAGACCCTAATAGCTCTATCTTGGGAGTTAAACTTGGTATGTATGTCTATTCTATTTCACCACAAGGTGAGGATTCAACAGTTAGTTTTATTTCTCGAAACATTTATAGAAAGGTAGGACAAAAACCAGTTGAGTTTGAAAAGGATTATGCCTACCGTTCAACTCAAGATATGAAGAGCTACTTAAAAAACAAGGGTTGTTTTGATGGAGATGTTAAAGATAG
>JAGNRX010000112.1 GCA_017988355.1 Bacteroidales bacterium
GTAATGCCAGGAACAGAAGAACAATTGATGAAGGAAACGACAACTGCTTATGTTGGAATTGACCCAACAGCAGATTCTTTACATATTGGTCACTTGGTTGGAGTTATGATGCTTACTCACTTGCAACGCTGCGGACATCGTCCTTTGGTTGTTTTGGGAGGTGCAACAGGAATGATTGGAGACCCTTCCTTTAAGAGCGAAGAAAGGACATTATTATCTATTGAACAAATTCAACATAATCAAGATTGCATTAAGAGTCAATTATCAAAATTCATTGACTTTGAAACTCCTTCAGAAAACATAGCTGAAATACTAAATAACTATTCATGGACAAAGGATTGGACATTTTTAGATTTTATTAGAGATATAGGAAAGCATATCACTGTTAATTATATGATGGCTAAGGATAGCGTAAAGAAAAGACTAGAGACTGGACTTTCATTTACTGAATTCTCATACCAATTATTGCAAGGCTACGACTTTAAACACCTATACGAAAACTATAATTGCCGTCTTCAAATGGGAGGCTCTGATCAGTGGGGAAACATAACAACAGGAACAGAACTAATTCGTAGGATGCTACAAGGAGAAGCTTTCGCTCTAACCTGCCCACTAATAACAAAGGCAGATGGAGGCAAGTTTGGTAAAACAGAAAAAGGGAATATATGGTTAGACCCTGAGAAGACCTCTCCTTATATCTTCTATCAGTTCTGGTTAAACTGTTCTGATCAGGATGCAAAGAAATTCATCAGGATTTTTACATTCTTCTCAAAAGAAGAGGTTGAGAATTTGGAAAAAGAACATGAACAAGCTCCTCACCTAAGACTAATTCAAAAAACGCTTGCTAAGGATTTAACAATTAGGGTTCACGGAGAGAGTGAATTTAATTCAGCAATTGAAGCCTCAGAAATTCTTTTTGGAAAAGGAACAACAGAAACTCTAAAGAAGTTGGATGAGAAAACTCTATTATCGATTTTTGATGGGGTTCCTATGTTTGAAATTGATAAGAACGAATTTAGTGAGGGAATAAATATTGTTGAATTGATTGCTGGAAAAACAAACCTCTTAGCATCTAAGAACGAAGCAAGAAGAACATTGAAAGAAAACGCACTTTCAATAAACAGAACAAAAGTTAATGAGGATTATATTTGCTCTGAATCAGACCTACTTAACGGAAAGTATATTCTTGTGCAAAAGGGAAAGAAAAACTATTATTTGATTATTGCTAAGTAATCATTGCTCGATATCAAAAAACAAGGCATAAAAAAAGCAGTCTCAGGATTTGGGACTGCCATTTTGTTAGCTTAATTTACCAGAATAATCTGGAATAAATTATTGTGCTACTACTACTGCTGGAGTTTCAGTTGGAGTTTCAACAACAACAACTTCTTCTTGGATTTCAGTTTCGATTGCAGTTTCAGTTGCAGTTTCAGTTTTTCCACCACATGCAGCGAATACGCTAGCAACAGCTAATAAAAATAATGCTTTTTTCATTTTGTTTTGTTTTAATTGGTTTGACAATTCATTTGTTTTAACGCTTGCAAAATTACAAAAAATAATGAGACTGGTGTAAAAAAATAGTTATTTTTATTCTTTTAACTTTATTAATAAGATAATCCAAGGCGCATTTTCATTATTTTACCATCCTCTGGCAAATAGTATAGAGCTGAATCTAAAACACTTGTAGCCTCTTGTCTTTGATTTAAATTTAATTTTGTTGTAGCCAAATCCGTCCAAGCACTTGAAGTGAATTTATATTTTAAAATGTAATTTGAGAGGATAGTATCCGCAATTTCGTATTCTTTTAAGGCTGTATATTTTCTATATAACATTTTGACAGGGTGATAACAAAGGGGCTTCATCGACATACATTCTCTTGCCCAATACTCTGTGCTATCTAACATATTTAGTTTAAAGTAATAGTTAGAAAGGCGGTATTCTCTAAGTGCTAAATAAGGATTTGACTTATCATTAATTATTATATCAATAGCTTGCCTCCACTTCATTTCCGCATCAAATCTCATCGCTTTTGTTAGAGCAATTGGGTTGGCATTTTCATCAATTGTTGGAATAGGAGGAAAGACTCTATTCCACTGTTGTGCTGTTAAATTAATTCTCTTACTACCATTGGTTTGAAGTATCTTAGCTTTTTGCAATACTGAAGAGGCGTAGTGCATAGTTTCAATTGTAATTATTCCAATTGTTATAATGCCAATAATGATAATGATGATTTTATTTGTTGGCTTAGTAGTTTTCTCTTTTTTAGTTTTAAGATAGGGAGCTAAGATAAGAGACATCCCTAAGGCAAGATAGAGCTGAGTGTCTGCCCTTTCTAATGGGAAATTAAACATTGCATCATTCATATATGTAATAACAGATAAGAAGCCAGCAAAGGACATAAACCTCGTTATTTCACTTATGTTTTTCTTAAATAGAGTTTTTAGGAATAAGACTAGGGCTGAAAGGAATAATAATAAATAAGCAATTAGACCAAAGACACCTAATTCAGACCACATTTCCAAATAATCATTATGAGCATGGTCGCTAACTACATAATTAGCCTTCTGAGGGGTCTCAACTTTCATAATTGCTAATTTATGGTTTCCCACACCATATCCAAGCCAAGGTTTGTCTTTTATAATAGCAATCGAGTTCTTCCATATTATCAACCTACCCTTACTGTTTCCTTCCTCAATTGACTTAAATCTATTTGAAACAGAATATGGATTTTCATCATCCTCAAAGGTTTTCGCAACACTTGTTTCAGCACAGTAATGTTTGAAATTATATTTTATAAAAGAATCACCTGCAAAAAAGCCTAAGAGAGCAGAGCCAATAAGGAAAACAATTGTTAGGATAAGCCTTTTTGATTTCTTCAACCTTAGAACCAGAAAAATGCAGTAGCATAATAAAAGAACCAATTGAAGAACTAATCCTATAAAGCTTGTTCTTGCACTAAGGATAACCAAACAAAAAGTTAAGGCAAAGATTAGAAATAATGATAGCCACCTTAACCAGTTCTTCCTAAAAACAAAAGCATAGTAGAGAAAAGGCAACTTAAAAAGAATAGCTACTGCAAAAATATTCTTATTACCATAAAAACCATTAATATAAAGATTCATTCTAGGATTTGACGGAACATCAAGATAGTAATAAGCAACCATACACCAAAGCACATTGAAAATGCTAATGATTATTGTAAGATTTATTATTACATTGAATAGTGAGGGTCTTTTGTTTAGAAATATGGAGAAATAGATAAACATAAGATAAATAATTATCCATCTATTGACCGTAACTATACTTTCTGCAACATTAAAAGATTGGAAGAAGGAAAGAAACATCATTGCAATTAGCAAGAGCCAGGCATAGCTTATCTTATTTTTAAAAACGGAAGATGGGAAATCCTTTTTATGCTTTATGGTATATCTCAAAAGAAAAGCAATTGTTACAACATTAAGAATTGAAAAAACAAAGAACTTCATCGTTGTTGAGTCCAAAACAAATAGCGGAGGGAAGATTTGACTTAATATATATATTGAAATAAGAACAATTCCAACTCGGTATATATTCTTAAAACCTTTGCTCTTTTGAGTCTTCAGTGTACTATTTAATTCTTCCTGTATTTCCATTCTTCTTTAATTAATTTGGTGCAAAAATACATAAAAACTCATATACTATAACCCTTTGCTTAAATTAAGAAAGAAGATAAATTATCAAGACTAAGCTTTTACTCTAATTATATCGTTGATATTTGTGGTATATCGCTTGGAGATGTGGTCTTGGTGCATCTTCCATGTCTTGCCAGGACTTTGACAGGCTAAACGAATTAGGTCTTGGCTATAATGCGTATTCATCTTATCCACAGCCTTCATTAGGAGATTATGCTTAGGATTTCTATTTTCAAATAATGTTAGCTGGAAGTTAGCCTCTGGAACAAAATCCATAATAACTACCCCTGCTTTCTTGTATTTGTAGCCTTGGCGATAAATCTTTTCTAAGCCCATGGTGGCAAACTTAGACAAATCTATTGAACTATTAGTTGGATATGGCAGTTTGATATTTATGCTATTTGAATATTGACTAAGGTCTTGGCGAAAATAATCTGTTATAATAAAGACGTGTATTTGAGTACAAAGAGAGTTTTGCTTCCTTAGTTTTTCTCCACACTTACAAGCAAAAGTTGAAACTCTTTCTCTGATATCTTCAAAGTCTTCTTTCCTGTTTTCAAATGTGCGAGTAACCGATATAGATTGCTTTTCCTTGATTGTTTCTAATTCAATGCTTGGGATTCCCTTCATATCCCTCATTAATTTAAGCCCAACTGAGGTTAAATTGGTTTTCACCCATTTCTCATCTAAGAGGGTGAAATCATAAGCCGTAAGAATATTATTTGAGATCAACCTCTTGGAATACTGCCTACCTATTCCCCAAACATCGCCTATCTTCAACCATTTCAATGCCTTTATCCTCTTCTTTTCACTATCTATTATATGCACCCCTTGTGTTTCCTTTTGAAACTTCTTAGCAATCCTTGTAGCTGTTTTGGCAAGGCTTTTTGTTGACCCTATTCCAATACTAACAGGTATCTTAGTGCATTTCTCTATCTTACGCTTTATTTCTAAGCAGTAGTTTCTTGGATTATCAGAAACTCCTTCAAGATTTAGAAAACACTCATCTATACTATATATTTCGACCTCTGGAGAATAT
>JAGNRX010000113.1 GCA_017988355.1 Bacteroidales bacterium
CAACCTAATTATTGGTTTAGTATCTTTTTTTCTTGTTTGGCTTTGTATGAGCGTCTCTAACCTTTATATTACTTCTAATAACATTTGAACTCTTTTTATTATATGGACTAAGACCCACTGGTTCTCCATAGAAACTTCTCTCACTTGAACTACATGATGAGCTTAGGAAAGAAAGCCCTGAAAAAGCTATTATAGCAACTAATATCATCCAAATGTTTTTCTTTATTCTTTTCATAGTTTTTTTTGTTTAACAGTCCTTTTAATTTAATTAATTGCTCTTTTGGGGCATCTGAGGCATAAAGCTTGTCGTATCAATAAAGAGAGTTAGAATTAGATATATCCCAAAAACAATTAGAACGCCTCCAACAACTCTATTAATATATGTAATTACTCTATCTGTCATAAATCTCTTTAATTCGTTCGCAATTGCACATTTAAGCAAATCCATACAGAAAACTGTGATAAGGATTGAAAGTAGGAATAGGATTTGTAGGTTTGCCTTTGGATAGCTACTTGCAACCCCAACAGGAATTAACCAAAATATCCAAATGCTTGGATTAGCAATGTTGAAAACAAATCCTTTAGCTATAGATTTAAACTGTAATTTTGTTTTGATTTGAAGATCTTTTGGGTCAATAATTGTTGCATGGCGTTTCATTGCTGTATAAATCCCAAATATCAATAGGAAGAACCCACCAGAAACTGCTAATGCTTTCTGTGCTTGAGATGATTCAAATATTGATGATAAACCATACCATGCAATAAATGCCATACATATATCGCTAATAGATATACCAATAGCAAGATGAGACCCTTTTTTAAATCCTTCACTAATGCTTGTTTGCAAAAGAGAGAAGAATGCAGGACCAGCCATCAAAGCAAGAGTAAGTCCAAATAAGATTCCTTGTGTTATTGTTTGAAAATAAATCATAATATGCACTTTGGTTTATTGTTAGAAATGCAAATTTACATAAATATCATTAATAATGAGCAAAACTAGGGCGAATTATTGTATCTTTGCGGACTAAAATATAAAAAAAATGGAAACTAAATTGAATAATATAGCAGAAGCAATTGAAGACTTCAAACAAGGTAAATTACTTATTTGCGTTGATGATGAGGATAGGGAGAATGAAGGAGATTTCATATTTCCAGCAGAGAAAATAACTCCAGATATAGTTAATTTCATGATAACTCACGGCAGAGGTTTGATGTGTGCTCCACTAACAGAGGAAAGATGTAATGAGCTAAACCTTGATATGATGGTTTCTCAAAACACCTCTTCTCACGAAACTCCTTTTACTATCTCGGTTGATAAACTTGGAGATGGTTGCACAACAGGAATCTCAACAAGCGATAGGGCTAAAACAATTAAAGCACTTGCAGATAAGAACACCAGACCAGAAGATTTAGGACGTCCAGGTCATATCTTCCCTCTAAGAGCAAAGTCAGCAGGAGTTCTTCAAAGAGCAGGACATACTGAGGCTTGTGTTGACTTAGCACGTTTGGCAGGCTTAGAACCTGTTTCTGTTTTAGTAGAAATTCTTAACGAAGACGGAACCATGGCACGTATGCCTCAACTAATGGAAATGTCTAAGAAATTTGGAATAAAGATAATCTCAATAAAAGACCTTATAGCATATAGAATTCATAACGAAACCCTTATAAGAAGAGAGCAAGAAGTTCATTTGCCAACTGCTTTTGGAGATTTCAAATTAATTGCATACACACAATTAAACAACCAAGCAACACATATGGTTCTTAAGAAAGGAACTTGGAAAAAGGACGAACCAATTGTTGTTAGAGTGCATTCTTCTTGTATGACAGGAGATATTTTTGGTTCATGCAGATGTGACTGTGGCGACCAACTTCACCAAGCAATGAAAATGATTGATGAGATAGGAAAAGGAATGGTTATCTATATGAGTCAAGAGGGTAGAGGCATTGGTTTAGTTAATAAAATTAAGGCATACCATCTTCAAGAACAAGGCATGGACACTGTTGATGCTAACTTAGCTCTTGGTTTTCAAGCTGATGAAAGAAATTACGGAATTGGAGCTCAAATCATAAGAGACCAAGAAGTAACTAAAATCCGTCTTCTAACCAATAACCCAGTTAAGAGAGCAGGGCTTGAGGCTTTTGGTATAGAAATTCTTGAAACCCTTCCTTTGGATGTAGGTCACAATAAGTATAATGAAAAGTATTTAAAGACAAAAGCCGAAAGAATGGGTCATACCTTAAAGGTTGATTAAAAGAGATTTGCATATACCTACCCTAAAATAAAAGGTAGGAAATAAACATTTACTCAAAAATTGTATTATATTTGCAGTGTAAGTAAACGAAAATATTGAATGGAAGATTTACATAGGCTTATTTCAGGAATAGACTACAAAGTTAGAAAACTCTTAGATGATAAGCATAGATTGGAACAAACACTAAGTAGTTTACAAGCAGAAAAACAAGAATTAGACAAGATTGTATTGGAACAATCGGAGTTAATTAATAATTTAAAAGAACAAATTAAAACATTAAAATTAGGAGAAGCAATAAAAAGTAGTTCAGATATAACAGAGGTTAAGCTGAAAATAAATAACTTGGTGCGTAAGATAGATAAGTGCGTAGGGATGATAACACAGGCTGAGCAATAATAAATAAATTCTAAATGCAATGACAGAGGATATATTGATAAGTGTAGAGATAGCAGGAAGAATTTACAAGGTTAGGATAGAGAGAGAGGAAGAAGAGACATTTCGCAAAGCCGTTGAAGCAGTTAAATTAAACATCAAAGATTACGCCAAGATGTATGCCTATAAAGATAAACAAGACCTATTGGCAATGGTGCTACTACAATATGTAACATCTTATATGAAGATAAAAGAGGATAACATTTTTAGTGATAAACAATTAGTAGCAAAATTAGAAGAGATAGATAGCATACTTACGGAAGAATAAATATAGAAATATATTAAGATATTCCCGCATCAGTTCAGAAAACGGTTTGGAAACTCAACATTTATAATTGAAAAGAGAACGCTCATGACCGAGGAAAACAGGCCTTAACCCTTAGGGGTTCTTCTTAAGGAAGACATTGGAAGTTTGATACGTATGGCACTCAAATCTTGTTTAACGGAGTTTTCTTAACTCCTTTTTGGAAGGATGCGGGTTTTTTTATTTTCATTAGCCACTATGTTTTATCCGAAACACATATATTAGCTACCCTAAAACAGGATAAGAAATAACTAATTAATACTTATATAACATTATGGCCATAACAATAATTGTAAGCGTAATAGTTGCGATAATTTTCACAGGATTAGGAATCTATATAGCAACAACAAGACTTCGCGACACATTAACAAAGAAATCAGCAAAAACCTTAGTTGAGGCTGAGGAGAAAGCAGAGCTGGTTAAGAAGGAAAGAATCCTTCAAGCAAAAGAGAAATTTCTACAACTCAAAACAGAACACGAAAAACAAGTTCAAGAACGCAATAATCGTGTAATGCAAACAGAAAACAAACTTAAGCAAAGAGAACAAGAGATAAAGCTTAAGGTTGATGAGTTTCAAAAGAAATACACTGAATTTACAACAGCAAGAGAAAATCTAAACAAACAATTAGAAATCCTTGCAACAAGACAAGCAGAGGTAGAGAAAACATTCCAAAAGAGTGTTGAGAAACTAGAACAAATTGCAGGACTATCAGCTGATGATGCAAAGAAAGAACTAATAGAAGCAATAACTGGAGAAGCAAGAGCAGACGCATCAAGCAGGGTTATGGAGATTATTGAAGAAGCTAAACTAACAGCTAACCAACAAGCAAAGAAAATTGTTGTTGAATCAATACAAAGAACTGCAACCGAAAACGCAATTGAAAACACAGTATCAGTCTTTAACCTTGAAAACGAAGAAGTAAAAGGAAGAATCATTGGAAGAGAGGGAAGAAACATTAGAGCATTGGAAAGTTTGACAGGAGTAGAAGTAATAATTGACGACTCACCAGACGCCATCATCCTTTCATGTTTTGACCCAATCAGAAGAGAAATAGCACGCCTTGCACTTCACAAATTAGTAACAGACGGAAGAATTCACCCTGCAAGAATTGAAGAAGTTGTTTCAAAAACAAAGAAACAAATCGAGCAAGAAATCATAGAGATAGGAAAAAGAACATGTATTGACTTAGGAATAATCAACCTTCACCACGACTTGGTAAGAATGATTGGAAAAATGAAATACCGTTCATCCTATGGACAAAACCTACTACAACACTCAAGAGAAGTAGCTAACCTATGTGCAACCATGGCATCAGAGCTTGGACTTAACCCAAAGATAGCAAAGAGAGCAGGACTGCTTCACGATATTGGTAAGGTGCCAGACAACGAACCAGAACTTCCACACGCAGTTCACGGAATGAAGCTTGCAGAACGTTGCAAAGAGAAACCAGAAATCTGTAATGCAATTGGAGCTCACCACGATGAAGTAGAGATGGAAAGTCTTTATGCACCAATCGTACAAGTATGTGATGCAATTTCAGGAGCTCGTCCAGGGGCAAGAAGAGAAGTCGTTGAGGCATATATCAACCGTCTAAACAAACTTGAAGAAATAGCAATGTCATATCCAGGAGTTGTTAAGACATACGCAATTCAAGCA